>CAZJAY010000033.1:0-9901 GCA_964543915.1 uncultured Methylocystis sp.
CGATATTCAGCATCACATGCGTTTGTGTTTTCGGGGTTTCCGAAATATCGGTCTTTTCGATCGTGAATTCGGTTTCTCCTTCATAGACCCGCCCGACATCGCCTTCGGCGCAGCTGACGGAAACAGGATCGCCGGTGCGGATAACACGTGTCGCATGATCTGTTCCGACGATGGCGGGAATCCCCAGTTCGCGCGCCACAATGGCGGCGTGACAGGTCCGGCCGCCACGGTTCGTCACGATGCCCGCCGCCCCTTTCATTACTGTGCCCCAATCCGGAGATGTCGTGTCAGCGATCAGAATCTCGCCCGGAATGAATTGGGTCAGATCGCTCACGTGTTCGATCACGCGCGCGCGCCCACTAACGATTTTTGATCCGACTGCGCGCCCCTCGACTTTCAGCGCACCATGACGGGTGATGCGGTATTGCTCGATAACATTATGGTTCCGACGGGATGCGACAGTCTCGGGACGCGCCTGAAAGATGTAGATCTGGTTGTCGAAGCCGTCCTTCGCCCATTCAATATCCATTTGCCGCGGCAAGCCGGCTTTCGCGCTGTAGTGCGCCTCAATCGTTATTGCCTGTCCGGCCAGCGCCAGAACTTCCTCGTCGCTGATACAGTATTTTTCGCGCGCTTTTTTGTCTGTCGGAATGTTGCGTGTCGTCTCACGTCCACGATCAGCGAAAACCATCCGGATTTTCTTGGCCCCAAGCGTTCGTTTCAGGACTGCGTGCTTGCCCGTCCGGTATGTTGGCTTGAAAACATAGAATTCATCCGGATCAACTGCGCCCTGCACAACATTTTCGCCAAGACCATAGGCTCCGGTGAGAAAAACGACCTGGTCGAAACCTGTTTCCGTATCGATCGTGAATATTACGCCTGACGCCGCAAGGTCCGACCGGACCATTTTCATGACGCCGACAGAATTGAATACCTTAAAATGATCGAAGCCATTATCGATCCGATAGCGGATTGCACGATCAGTAAAAAGACTTGCGAAGCAATGACGGATCGCATCTAGCACAGCCGTCTGGCCGCGGACATTGAGATAGGTCTCGTGCTGGCCGGCGAAGCTCGCACCGGGTAAATCCTCGGCCGTGGCGGAGGATCGGACCGCCACGGTGAGATCGGCCCCATATTCCCGGGTCAGCTGCGCATACGCACGCCGGATTTCTTCGGCGATGTCGGGCGGCAGGGCCGCTGAATAGACAATTTCGCGCGCGCGCGCAGCGCGCCGTGCAAGATCGCCGATATTTTCGGGGTCGAGTCCTGTAAGCGCTTCAGTTAGGGCCGGTAAGGCGTCGGCGCAATCCAATGTATGGCGATAGGCTTCGGCCGTAACCGCAAATCCATTGGGGACGAGAATGCCGTGAGGCGTGAGCGCCCGATACATCTCTCCGAGAGAGGCGTTCTTGCCGCCGACAAGCGGCACGTCATCAATGCCGATTTCGTTGAAAAAACGAATATAGCGGCGCGGCGCACCGCTGTCATCAAACCGGCTGGAGACGATCGCATCATGTTCTTTCATTGGCGCAGCGCTCCGGCGTTGGTCGAATGGTGGCTTGGGGTTGTCGTATATATTGCGCGATTCAGGATTCAAAGCTGGGCGCAGGCCCCGGGGCCGAGCGCCGACAATTCGTGCATGATTTTGCGCAATCAATTTTTATTGCGCAATAATTATAACGCCTTCCTCGCCATATATTGACAGGGATGCCCCTGTCTCCGAAATCTCACGGCCAGCATATGTGGAGAGCGCGATCCGGCCCGATGCCGGTAAAGGCAAGACTCCCGGATGGGCGCCGAAATTCAGTGCGACGAAAATGCATTCTTCGCCGTCACGACGTTCGAAGAAAAGAATATCCGTCGGACTTTCGAGGCGTCGCCAGCAGCCCAAACCGAGCGCCTTGCTTGAGCGCCGGAGTCGAAGCAGTTGACGCACGAGGCAAAGCATGGAGGCTTCATCATTCGTCATGGTTGCGATATTTCGGGTTTTGTGGTCCGGCGATAGCGGCAGCCAGGGCTCACGGGATGAAAATCCGGCGAATTGGCTATCATCCCACTGCATCGGCGTGCGGGCAGGATCGCGCCCTGCACCGGAGTCAGGTTCGTTCAACGCCCATGGATCCTGAATGCGTTCTGGCGGGATGCAAATATCGCCGAGCGCAAGTTCGTCGCCATAGTAGAAGGTCGGCGTGCCGCGTAGCGTCAGCAGCAGCATTACAGCAAGTCGCGCCTGTAATTCGCCGACGCGCGCGGCGATGCGGGGTCGGTCATGATTGCTCAAGACCCAGTTCGGCCAGCTGTTTGGCGGGAGATGCGCTTCATATTCCTCAATAAGCGCCGCGATCCTGTTTGCGTTCCATTCGATATCGAGCAGTTGAAAATTAAATGGAAAATGCACCCCTTTGCCCGAAGCGCCGTAATAGGCGATGAGGCGCGGGATCGGCAGATAGACTTCGCCGATCAGGACGCGATCAGGAAATTCGTCGATCACGCTTCGTAATTCGGCGATGGCAGCGTGGACCTCGGGGCGGTCGGCGGAAAACTCCTGGGTTAGCCGCGCGATATCCGGCCCCGCGCCGCGCCAGTCCGGATTAGGCGGGTTATCGCGAAATAATTCATCCTTGATCAAATGGGAGATGACATCGACGCGAAAGCCATCAACGCCGCGTCGCAGCCAGAAACGCATCGTGTCGTGGATGGCTGCGCGCACGTCGGGATTACGCCAGTTCAGATCCGGCTGGGCCGAAAGGAATGCATGATAGTAAAATTGGCCGGTTTGAGGGTCCAATGTCCAGCCGCTACCGCCAAAATGACTCCGCCAGTTATTGGGCGGGCCGCCGTCGCGGGCGGGATCGCGCCAGATATACCAGTCGCGTTTCGGATTATCCCGCGATTTGCGGCTCTCTGTGAACCAGGGATGTTGATTGGATGTATGATTGGGGACGAGATCAATGATAACCCTTAAACCGCGTGCATGCGCCTGCGCGAGAAGCCGGTCGAAAATGTCGAGCGATCCGAAGAGCGGATCGACGTTGCAATAATCCACAACGTCGTATCCGAAATCTTTCATTGGCGAGGGATAGAAGGGCGACAGCCAGATCGTATCAACGCCGAGCCAGGCCAGATAATCCAGTCGGTCAATCACTCCCGCGAGATCGCCAATCCCGTCGCCATCGCTGTCCTGAAAGGAGCGCGGATAGATTTGGTAGATTGTTGCGCGGCGCCACCAGTTATCGTTTTTCATGGCGTAACCTCCCTTGCAGGGCGCTAGCGGTATTTCACGACGTTCACGCGACATCCGGCGCGTGTGGGGGATCGCGGCGCAACACAATATAGCGTAGCGGTTCGCGATCGGCGGCGGAGCCGACGAAAATTTCGAAAGCGCCCGGCTCCGTTCGCCAGATCATCTGTGAGTCGGGAAAGGCGAAGTCGTCGTCGTTGAGGGAAAAAACGAGGGTCTGCGCGCTGCGCGCCGGCAGCGCGACCCGCCGCCACGCTTTGAGCTCCAGCATTGGCCGTGCGACGCTGGCGACAGGATCGCGCAGGAAAAGAAATATGGTTTCACTCCCGGGGCCATCGCTGTCATTTGTTGCGTCGATCATGATCTGCACGCCCTCTCCCGGACCGAAGCAGTCCCGATCCGCGCGTAGCGCCGAAAGCGTCACCCGGCCATAGGATAGCCCATGGCCGAAGGGGAAGAGAGGCGTAACGGGAAGATCGAGATATTTGCTGGTGAAGGGGTTTGTATCGTCAGGCGGCCGCCCGGAAGAACGCTGTGCATGAAAGATCGGGATTTGACCGACGTCGCGCGGCCATGTGACGGGCAGACGCGCGACGGGCGCAACGGCGCCGGTCAGAATGTCGGCAAGCGCCGCGCCGGCCATCGTTCCCGGAAACCATGCGGCGACGAGCGCGCGGACGCGTGTTGCGAGTTGATCGATCACAAGCGGGCGCCCGCCGAAAAGCAGCAGTACGACGGACGCACCTGTATCAAGGATCGCTTCGGCGAGCTGATGCTGCGCCGCCGGCAGCCCCGGGTGCGCGCGGCTCGTCGCCTCGCCGCTCATACGCGCGGATTCTCCGAGACAGAGCAAAACGAGATCGCTGTCGCGCGCAAGTCGACAGACGTCGTCGATCGAGGAGTCGTCGCAATCGGCTTCTTCGAAGCCAACGCCGCATGCAAAACCGATTTTTGAATCGGGCAGAGCTTCGCGCAGTCCTTGCAGCAGTGTGATGCAATCTATTGGGCTTCCGGCCGCCGACCAGGGGCCAAGCATATCGATACGCGAGTCAGCGAATGGTCCGATAACGGCGATACGTCGCCTATTGGCGGCGAGCGGCAAGACGCCGTCATTGGCGAGAAGCGTGATCGATTGTCGGGCGCTTTCCCGCGCGAGATTGCGATGCGCCGCCCGCGTCGCTTCGTCGATTGTCGCGGTGCGATACGGATCGTCGAAGAGTCCGAGTTTTTCCTTGAGACGCAGAACGCGTCGCACGGCGGCGTCGATTTGCCCGATCGCGACACGCCCGGATGCCAGCGCTTCCGGCAGATGACGCAGATAGACACCGCTCGCCATATCGATATCGACGCCGGCGTTCAGCGC
Organism: uncultured Methylocystis sp.; assembly: GCA_964543915.1. Taxonomy (GTDB): domain Bacteria; phylum Pseudomonadota; class Alphaproteobacteria; order Rhizobiales; family Beijerinckiaceae; genus Methylocystis. The sequence continues at coordinate 4,608 of CAZJAY010000033.1, forward strand.
CAGCGCCGCAGCCTCGACCATATTCGCCGCGACGCCATGGGCGACGAGTTCGGGGATCGCCGTGTAGTCGCTGAGAATGACGCCTTCGAAGCCGAGTTTTTCTCTCAGATAGCCAGTGAGCAAGGGGCGGTTTGCGGTCATCGGGACGCCCGCAACGCTGTTGAAAGCGGGCATGATTGCGGCGCAACCGGCGGCGACCGCGGCACGAAACGGCGGCAGATAGACCTCGTGCAGCATACGTTCGGAAAGATCGACGGCGGCGTAATCAAGTCCCGCAGTGGCCGCGCCGCCAGCGCAGAAATGCTTCGCCGTTGCGGCGAGCGCATCGGGTGCGCCGAGGCGCGGCCCCTGGAACCCCTCGACCTTCGCAGCAGCGAAAAACGAAGCGACGCATGGGTCTTCCCCGGGACCTTCGGCGATCCGGCCCCAGCGTGGATCACGCGCCACATCCAGCATGGGCGCGAAGGTGAGCGTCACCCCATCCGCCGCCGCTTCATGCGCGGCGACTTGGGCGGTGCGGCGCCAAAGTTCCGGATCGAAGCTACCGGCCTCGGCCAAAGGGATCGGAAAGATCGTGCGGTGGCCGTGAAGAACGTCGAGTCCAAAAAAGAGCGGGACGCCGAGGCGCGTCTCCTCGACAGCCTGACGCTGCGCCGCATGGACGGTTGCCACACCCCACAGATTGAAGACGCCCCCGAGATGACCTGCTCGGACCAACGCATCAATTTCATCGCCGGTTTCGGGGCCTGTCACGGCCTGTCGCGCAGTTGCGAGGTTTAGCTGTCCGAGCTTTTCTTCAAGAGTCATGCTGCGCAGCAACGCATCGATCCGGGACATTCGGGAAGCCTCGCGCGCCTGTTTCGATTTGATCGAAAGCGAATTGTAGCAATAAGGCGCACAGGCGCCAGTTTTTCCCCGCATGCGCGCCGAAGAGTCGTATGCTGTCTCTCTGGTCTGGTGCGGAGAACCGAGACAATGGACGAAAGAGAAGCCCAGGCTTTTCCGGAATCAAACCCGGAGCGCGCGACGTCCGGCGCCCATATTGGCGCGATTGTGGATGCGCTGGCCGCTGCGCGGGAACGAAATACGCTCATTCTGCTGGGTCTTGCGCTTGTCGCCGTCATCGCGGCGACCGCCTGGGGGCAGATCCGGCTGAATGCATGGAACCAGCCGTTCTACGATGCGTTGGCGCGTAAGGATCTGAGCGATGTGCTCGTCCAGCTAAAGATTTTTGCGGCCATCGCGCTTGCCCTGCTGGTTCTCAACGTAGGACAGACCTGGCTATCTTTGACGATGAAGCTGAAATTGCGGGCGACGCTGACGCTCGATCTTCTTGATGGCTGGCTCGCGCCGCGTCGCGCTTTTTTCATGTCAGGAACCGGCGAAATCGGGGTTAACCCGGATCAGCGCATTCATTCTGATGTGCTGCGGCTCGCCGAAACCTCCACCGATCTTGGCGTCGGACTTCTGCAATCCACCCTGTTGCTGGCAAGCTTCGTTGGCGTACTGTGGAATCTGTCCGATGGACAGGTTTTGACTATCGGCGCCGAAAAATTTTTGGCGCCGGGCTATATGGTCTGGAGCGCGTTGCTTTATGCGGGGCTCGCTTCTCTCGCGAGCTGGCGGGTCGGTCGACCGCTTTCCGCGCTTGGGATCGATCGTTACGCGCGCGAATCCGACGCGCGTGTTGCGCTGGTCGACGCCAACGACAACAATGAATCAATTGCGCTGGCGCATGGCGAAGGTCGTGAGAAAGCGCTGATTATGGCGACATTTGATCGTCTTTTCGACAGCACGAAACGTCTGGTAGGCGCGTCGACCCGATTGATGTGGGTCACAGCCGGCTATGGCTGGTTCACGATTGTCGCGCCCCTGATCGTGGCCGCGCCGGCGTATTTTTCCGGAAAGCTGAGTTTCGGCGGCCTGCTCATGGCGGCGGGCGCTTTCACCTTGGTGCAGCAATCTCTGCGCTGGTTCGTCGACAACGCCGGACTCATCGCCGATTGGCGTGCGACGGTGACGAGAGTCGGCGCATTTCGTCTTGCATTGACGAACTTCGCCGCCGGTCGTGACGAGATGGGGCGGCCAGGCGTCGAGAAGACAAAAATCGTTTATCTGTCGTCGGACGACCAGAGATTTCTTCTGCGCAATATCCTTCTCGATATGCGCGGCGGATCGACGCGACTCAATGCGCCGGAAATTGAAATTTGCGCCGGGGACCGCGTCAGCATCATCGGGGCCCATGGTTGTGGCAAGACGATGTTGTTTCGCGCACTCGCCGGCCTGTGGGCCGGCGGCTGCGGAACAATCATCGCGCCGCCCGATGAAAATATCATGTTCATTCCCAAGCACGCCTTCGCGCCGCGGCTTGCGCTCTCGGCGCTACTCGCCTACCCGCGTGACGCTTCGGATTTCGACGAAAAGGATATGACCGCCGCGCTCGCGCGCTTCGATCTCGGCTATCTTGGCGGCGCGCTTGATCGCATCGCCGATTGGGAAAACGATCTGGCCGACGCGGATCGGCAGGCGCTCGCCTTCGCGCGTCTGCTGTTGTTCAGGCCCGATTTCGTCGTGATCGATGAGGCGATCGATAATCTTTCGGATCATCGGAAAACGACGCTGCGCGCGCTCTTTGAGGATGAACTGAAAAATACGGGCGTGATCTATATTTCCGGCCCGCGGGCGCAGGACGGTTTATTCGAGCGAACATATTTTCTTGAATCGGCGCCACGCTTTGACGCGGAGCCCAGGGACGCACGGACAGGGGGCGGGGACGCATGATGCGCCGCCGCCGCCCGCCGCCGGTTAGATCGCCTGCATTGCTTCCGGACGCCCCTTGCCGCGCTTCACGATCAGCTTGTTGAGGGCGGAGACATAGGCGCGCGCCGAGGCGACCAGCGTGTCCGGATCGGCCCCGCGTCCGGTAACGGATTTGCCGTCTTCGCTGAGGCGCACCGAGACCTCCGCCTGCGCGTCCGTTCCCTCCGTCACCGCATGCACCTGGAAAAGCTCGAGCGTCGCCTCATGTGGCGCAAGCGCGCGAATCGCATTGAAGATCGCATCGACGGGTCCGTTGCCGGTCGCCTGGTGCGTCATCTTCTCGCCATCGATATCAAGCGTGAGCGCCGCCGATTGCGGGCCATGCGTGCCCGCCATCACCATCAGGGCGACGACCTTGATGTGGTCGTTGGCGTTCACGATCTCGTCGTCGACAAGCGCGGCGAGATCCTCGTCGTAGACGAACTTCTTGCGATCGGCGAGATCCTTGAAGCGCACAAAGGCTTCCTGAAGCGCGTTCTCGCCCAGATCATAGCCGAGCTCTTTAAGCTTTTCGCGGAAGGCGTGACGTCCGGAATGCTTGCCCATGACAAGCGAGGTTTTTGAGACGCCGACGCTTTCCGGCGTCATGATCTCATAGGTATGCGCATTCTTCAGCATGCCGTCCTGATGAATGCCGCTTTCATGCGCGAAAGCGTTCCGTCCGACGATCGCCTTGTTGTACTGGACGGGGAAAGAGGTCACGGCTGAAACAAGTTTGGAGGCGCGCGTCAGGAGCTGCGCGTCAATATTCGTGTGAAACGGCAGCGCGTCATGACGCGTTTTCATCGCCATGACGACTTCTTCCAGCGCGGCGTTGCCCGCGCGTTCGCCAATGCCGTTGATCGTGCATTCGATCTGACGCGCGCCGCCGCGCACGCCGGCAAGCGAATTCGCGACGGCGAGCCCGAGATCGTCGTGGCAGTGAACCGAGAAAATGGCCTGGTCTGAATTGGGCACGCGCGCGCGCACTGTGCGGAACAGCTCTTCATATTCGGCGGGCGTGATGTAGCCGACCGTGTCGGGAATATTGATTGTGGTCGCGCCCGCCCGGATCGCTGTCTCGACACAACGACACAGGAAGTCCATCTCCGTTCGCGTGCCATCTTCCGCCGACCATTCGACCTCGGCGACCTGATTGCGGGCGCGCGAGACCGATGCGGCGACAAGCTCCAGCACGCGCGCCGGCTCCATCTGAAGCTTGTACTTCATGTGGACGGGCGATGTGGAGATGAAAGTATGGATGCGCGGACGTTTCGCCGCTTTCAGCGCCTCCGCGCAGCGATCGATATCTTTCTCCGAGGCGCGCGCCAGACCCGCGATAGACGCGTTACGCACGCGTCTTGCGATCTCGGTGACGCTCTCGAAATCGCCCTGGCTCGCGACCGGAAAGCCGGCTTCGATGATGTCGACTCCGAGATGATCAAGCAGATCCGCGACCTCGAGTTTCTCCTCGAAGGTCATGGAGGCGCCGGGCGATTGTTCGCCATCGCGCAGGGTCGTATCGAAAATCAGAACGCGTTCGCTGTTCCGGTCGGTTTTGCCGAAGGCCTCTGTCATGTCAAAATCCTGTTTTGCCGGTCCCCCGCAATGGCGGCGCTTGTTTCATCCACTTCGTTCCCCTGACGGCCTGGGCGTGCGCCCGGCGGGCGGTCAGGGGCGGAGAAGGAGAAGAAGCAGCGGACGGGCGGTCCCGCGCGCTGGCCACGGCAAAATACGCGCCGGGCGCTTCGACGCTGAAGAAATCACGGCGGTCTGCAACAGACTTATCACGCTTTCGGGACCCGCTCTCGGCGAAAAACTTCGCGAGAGTAGGCAAAGGCGTCTGGGCTTGCAAGAGCCGGCGACGGTGTCGGCCAATCATCCCGATCGAATAATCCCTTGCCGAACCGGCGAAATGCGCCCTAACATCGCGTTCATGGTCAAGACAGCCGTGTCCATCCGCCGTGCGCGGCCAGGCGACTCCCGGGATATCGCCCGGGTGCACGACGCATCCTGGCGGGACGCCTACCGCGGCGTGATTCCCGGCGTGGAGCTGGAGAGGATGATCGCGCGGCGCGGTCCGGACTGGTGGCATTCCGCGATCATGCGCGGAACCGGATTGCTCGTGCTCGATTTCGACGGGCGACTCGCGGGCTACGCGACCTTCGGGCGCAATCGCGTGCCGTCGATGCCCTATTCGGGCGAAATTTTCGAACTCTATCTCTTGCCGGAGCATCAGGGGCTTGGCTTTGGTCGGCGACTTTTCAAGGCCTCGCGCCGCGAGCTCGCCGAACACGGCTATCTGTCGACAATCGTCTGGGCGCTCGCCGACAACGATACGGCGCTCGCGTTCTACGCACGTCTGGGCGGGCAGACGGTGCGGCGCGCCGAAGAGCGTTTCGGGGCCTGTATGTTGACCCGGGTCGCTTTCGGCTTTGTCGCCGCCCCGGCGCTTTAGGCGCAAGGCGCCGCTGACAGCGAACGTCCCCGCCTAG
>CAZJAY010000034.1:0-2600 GCA_964543915.1 uncultured Methylocystis sp.
CGCTGGCCTTCCGGCGCGGGATGGTCGATCACGTAGGCGGCATGTGCGAGACCGATTACTCCGGCTATCCGGTTTGCCGCGCCTAAACGAAGAAGGCGAAGACGCAGGCCCTGACGCTCGGCATGGCGCGTCCTTTTGTGATCCACACGCCGCTTATGTGGATCGATAAGGCGGGAACATGGGCGCTTGCCCGGGAACTCGGGGGCGAAGCGCTGGTTGCGCTGATCGTCGAGGAATCCCACACCTGCTACCTCGGCGATCGTGGTCGGCGTTTCCCGTGGGGTTATGGCTGCGGGACCTGTCCGGCTTGCTTGCTTCGAGCCAAAGGCTGGGAAGCCTTCATCGCCGATCCGGCGTCATCGCCTTGATCCGCGCCGCGAAATTTGGCATAGAGCTTCCCAACGCATCGCCGGGCGTTTCTCCCGGCCTTTTTTATTGCCGGGGATAGACCGATGAAAGTTCGTAACTCACTGAAATCTCTGCGTTCGCGCCATCGCGCCAACCAGATCGTGCGACGCAAGGGCCGCGTCTATGTGATCAACAAGGTGCAGAAGCGCTACAAGGCCCGCCAGGGCTGACGTTCGGTTCGCCCGCCGGTATCCGGGTGGGCGCACCAATTCAGGCGCGCGGCTGGTCCGTGCGATCAGCTCGCCGGATTAAAGGAGCCGCGCGGCGCGGCTCAGGCGCCCATAAGCGCCGAAACATGGACATCGACGCAGCGTTCCAGCGCGTCGAGGTGATAGCCGCCTTCGAGCAAAGATACGAGCCGACCCCGGCAATATCGATCCGCGATTTCCATAAGCCGCTTTGTGGCGTCGGAGAAATCATTTTCGAAGAGGCGCAGGCCGCCGAGCGGATCGTCGGCGTGGGCGTCGAAGCCGGCGGAAACCAGCAGCAGATCCGGGCTAAAATTACGTAGCCTCGGCAGAATGCGGTCGGTCAGCGCCTCCCGGAAAGAATCGCCCGACGCATTGGCGAACAATGGCGCATTGACGATGTTGTCATGGGCGCCGGTTTCGTTGATTCCGCCTGTGCCCGGATAGTACGGCGACTGATGCGTCGAGCAGAACAGCACGCGCTCGTCCGCCCAGAAAATTTCCTGGGTGCCATTGCCGTGATGCACGTCGAAATCGACGATGGCCACGCGCTCCGCGCCATGGGCAGCCAGCGCATGACGCGCCGCAACGGCGATATTGTTCACGAAGCAGAAGCCCATTGGTTGGCGCGCGCCGGCATGGTGTCCGGGCGGGCGCGCCGCGACAAAGGCGTTATCGCAATCGCCGCGCATCACCTGACTGACGGCGGCGACGGCGGCGCCCGCAGCGCGCCGGATCGCCTCGATCGAGCGATTGTTCATCGCCGTATCACTGTCGAGAGCTGCATAGCCTTCGCGCGGCGCCGCTTCGTCGAGCGCGTCGAGATAATCCTGCGGATGAACGCGCAGCAGCGTCTCGATCGGCGCAGGCGGCGCGTCGTCAATACGCGCAAGCGTCGAGAAATGCGGCGCTGCGAGTCCTTTCTCGATTGCGCGCAATCGTTCCGGCCGCTCGGGATGACCGGGACCCATTTCGTGTTCGAGGCCGCTGGAATGAGAATAAACGCTTGTTTTCACGGATTGGCCGCTCTCTCGCTGCACGCCTTTCTGACGCAAGTTCATAAAAATTGAAAGACGACGCCACGCGGCGCAGCGTGGCGCCAGAGACACACCCGGAGAATATTGGTTTGCGCCCCCTTCAGCTACGCGCAAGCTGTGATATTCGTCACTGAAGCGTTAACCGAACGCGCCCCGCGCACGTTCCATTATCTGCGGCGGAAAGGAGAAGTCGATGAATTTCAGATTTATCATGGCGGCGGGGCTTTCGGCCGTCGTACTCGCGGGGTGTAACGGCACCCGGCTACCGGACCCGAAACTTTCGGGCCGCGACGCGGAATTTATGGCGCTTGCGCCAAAGGCGCAGATCTCCTCGGAGTTCGACCGCTATCTCGTCGATTACAAAACTGCCGAGCCTGTCGGCACGATCGTCGTCGACTCGAAAAATCACTTCCTTTACTACGTCATGCCGGGCGGCAAGGCCGTTCGTTATGGCGTCGCCACGGGACAGGATGCGATGGGCTGGACCGGCCGCGCCTATATTGGCTCCATGCAGGAGTGGCCGCGCTGGATTCCGCCGAAGGATATGCTGGAACGCTGGCCGCATTTGCAACCGACGGCGGACGCCGGCGGCCTTCCGGGCGGTCCGGATAATCCGCTTGGCTCGCGCGCGATGTATCTCTATCAGGATGGCCGCGATACGCTTTATCGTATTCATGGCACGAATGAGCCGGAGAAAATCGGACAGGGCGTTTCCTCTGGCTGCATCCGCATGCGCGATATCGATGCAATTGATCTTTACAATCGTGTGAAGGTCGGCACGAAGGTTGTCGTGATCTGATCCCTTGCCATCCGCGAAAGGCTTCTCCGACTCTCTCGGAGAAGCCTTCGTTCCCCGGACAGTTATACCTTTGTCTGTTTGAGCCTGACGCAGCGTTCCTGGCGTATGCGGCTCTTAAGGTTCTGTTTTCGATTTGCTGTCACGATCACGTCCATCATCACAATCTTC
>CAZJAY010000034.1:2700-9701 GCA_964543915.1 uncultured Methylocystis sp.
CGATCACGTCCATCATCACAATCTTCAAGGAAAATTGACATGCGGAAAGTGGCTTTATCGGGTCTGGTCGCCCTTACCTTTGTGACGGGCGCGGCGTTGATCCTCAAGGCGACTCCAGCCGCGTCCGAAGATTTGTGTTTTGGTTATTCAATTTGTGATGACGTCGCCCGTCGATAAAGGGAAGATTCCTTTAATCGCTTGACGGCTATGCGCGACCGCGTCCGATGCGGGCGCGCAAAATCGTAAAACCGGCGCGAATATAGGTTTTCGCTTTACGTATCAGTGGGGCGATCCGGGCGCGTAACTTTGAAATGATGGTGACAACCCGTCTTTTCACCGGCGCGTAAATCGCGCGCGCCCAGGCGCGCGCCATGCAAAAAGCCGCATAAACGCGAACGAACCACGGCATTTGCAGCATCTTTTCGCGACAAATGTCGAAGAGATAAGAGGTTACGCCGAGAGCCAGCGCCTTGACGATGAGAATTGTCAGTGCGCCCAGCAGAATATGACCATTCACGATCAGGCCCAGCGCAATAAGTTTTACGGGATAGATCGCCAGTGCGGGTGTGAGAAATATCAGCAGGGTCGTACGCGGCGACAATCCTGCGACCACGCCGCGCAGCCAAGGATCCAGTTTTTCGACGCCGAGCGCGCGTCCGAGCCAGCGAAGCCATTCACGAACATTGTCCCAGAGCCAGCTTTCCAGAAGAAACAGCGCGGCGACAAAAAACCAGAAGGCGCGTTGCGACTGCCGCCGCAGGGCGCCTCGCGCGCCTTGATCGGGAGATGAGCCGGTCATCGACGTTTCTCTGCGCGCCTGGCCTCAATCGAAACGCCATTGTCGCCCTCGAGGGTGAGACCTGCGCCGGTTACGCGCCACGTTGCGCCGCCGGAGAAAAGGGACAGGAAAACTTGTTCCTGCCGCATGATCTCCGGGCCGCAAAACATCCGCGTTGTCATGCCGGGGGTAAAATCGACGCGCCCTTCCGACAGGCGATAGTGTGCGCGATAGATGTTGCAGGGCGCATGACCCGCAATTCGACCATCAGCGGCAATCCGCAAGGTGACGAGCCGGGGCGCCACAGGCGCTTCACCGTTGATCCGAGCGACAAGCCAGTCGCCCCGGAAATTGTCGACGGGCTCCGCCGCGCCGACGATGTGCGTTGGCAGGCTAGCCAGTAAAAATACCGCGAATCGCCAACGCATCTCTGATTCTCCCCGGAAAATTGGGATGTAGGCGCCCCCGGGGCGGACGCAAACCCTCAGCGCGCGGCGTCTAGATGTGAATAGCGCGTTTTGCGACGCCGAGCGCGGCTTCCCGGATCGCCTCCGAAAGGGTCGGATGCGCGTGACAGATGCGCGCAAGGTCCTCCGCCGAGCCCGAAAACTCCATGAGCACGGCGGCTTCAGCGATCAATTCCCCGGCGCCGGCGCCGAGAATATGAACGCCGAGAACCCGATCGGTCGCCGCATCGGCGATAATCTTCACAAGGCCGTCGGTCTCCAGCATGGCGCGCGCGCGGCCATTGGCCGAGAAGGGGAATTTGCCGATTGCAACCGACAGCCCCCGCGCCTTCGCCTCTTCCTCCGTCAGTCCGACGGAAGCGACTTCCGGCGACGTGTAGACGACGCCAGGAATAACGCCGTAATTCACATGACCCGCCTGCCCGGCGAGAATTTCCGCGATGGCGATTCCCTCATCCTCGGCCTTGTGAGCGAGCATAGGTCCGCGCACGACGTCGCCGATTGCGTAAACGCCGGGAAGCGATGTCGCGAAATGGTCATCAATGATGATTCGGCCGCGTTCCATGGCGACGCCGGCTTCCGCAAGGCCGAGGCCGTCGGTAAATGGAATGCGTCCGGTCGCGATCAGAACCGCATCGGCTGTCAGATTCTGCTCATTTGAACCGTCGACGGCGGCGAATGCGATGCGGACGCCGCTCTCCAGACGCGCAACATCCGTGACCTTTGAGGCGAGATGGAAGGCGAATCCCTGTTTTTCGAGAACCTTCTGGAACCGGGTCGCGATTTCAAGGTCGAAACCGGGGATGATGCGATCCTGATACTCGATGACGGTCGTCCGCGCGCCAAGGCGAGACCAGACCGAACCCAGTTCAAGACCGATGACGCCGCCGCCGACGATGGCGAGATGTTCCGGAACCCGGGACAGAGCGAGCGCGCCTGCGGAAGACAGGATTGTTTCTTCGTCAATCGGGATTTCAACGCCGTTCGAATCGCGCAGCGGTGCGACGGCCGAGCCGGTCGCGATCACGATATTGCGCGCTTCGACGAGTTGCGTTCCGCCTTCGTCGGGGGCCGAAACCTCAACTCTGCCGGGGCCAGCAAGACGACCCACGCCGCGGAAACTATCGACCTTGTTCTTTTTGAAAAGAAAGGCGATGCCGTTTACATTGGCGCCGACAGTCTCCGCCTTGTGCTTCATCATCGCGAGCAGATCGAGCCGTGGCGGATCGACCATCACGCCGAGCGGCGCAAGCCCATGCGACGCTTCCGCGAACATGTGTGAGGCGTGCAACAGCGCTTTCGACGGGATGCAGCCGACGTTGAGGCATGTCCCGCCGAACGTCGGATCTTTTTCCACAACCGCCGTCCTGAGACCAAGCTGCGCCGCGCGGACCGCGCAAACATAGCCGCCCGGACCAGAGCCGATCACAACGAGATCGTAAGTCATGTTTTTCAACCCATCCCGTGCGCTGCGTTCTTGACCTCTGTCGATCTGCGCCCTTCAAAAACGGCGCCGGGCGTCAGCCCGCCGCCCAGACGAACGCGCCGAGCGCTGCGAGGCCGATGGCGGTCTGTCCCAGTTCCAGCAGGCCCCAGAGGCGGATCACCTCACGCGCCTCATGCGCGCCCTCCGCGCCAATGAGCGCAAGAATCCGGTCATTGAGCGGCACAATGGCGAGATAGGTGTAGGGCAGGCTGCCGAGCGCAATGAGCGCGCCAAGCAGCCAGCGCACATCGTTGAGCTCGCGATAGCAGATAAAGCCAAGGAGGCCGGCGAGACTGGCGAGACCCACGAGCAGGATAAAGCCCCGGTGATCCGAAGGCTCCCATTCCTTGATCAGCGCGTCGTCGGAGAGTTTAAGCCGCGCCGGCTGCTCCACATAATTGAGATAGAGCGACGCGCCGGTGAAGGCGCCGGCGGCGGCGAGAGCGAGTGAACCGAGGATCATGAGCGATTGCTTTCTGCCTGTTGAAGGGCGGACATAAACGGCTTACGCCGATTCGATGGCTTCTTCGTCACAAACGATGCGCGCATTTTGCTCGGCTTCGGCGGCGACGTCGAATTTCAGCGCCCGGACGGCTGTCGTTTCGTTTCCGCCCTCGGTGAAATGATCGAAAAACATTTTCATCACGCGATCGATCCCGAAGGCGTTCAGTCGCCGCGTGTCGTCTCCGTAAAAACGGGTCGCGTTCGGCGTAACCGTCACCAGATCGTAGGAAGGAAAATAGGCGATGTTGGGACGCTGACGAACGACCTCATCGGCCGCTGCCCGCAGGATCGCCTTGATCGCCGAATTGGACACAACGACATGGCGGTCTTCATAGGTCGCGATGATGCCGACCGGCGAGACGCTCAGCACGATGCGCGCTTTGGGATTGACCTCCCGGATACGATCGACCGCCGCGAGAAAGTCCCGCACGACTTCGCTCACCGTCATATTGTAGAATTCATAAACGTCAGCGTTCCATGCGCCGCCGGCGACGCCGGGCGCGAGTTGCAGGATCGCGCCATCGGGCTTGTGACGCCATGTTTCCGTGTGGCCGAATGTGAAAACGAATACATCCATCGTTTCGATCATCTCGCGCACGGCGGCGAGATGACGTGCCCGGTCCGCCCGCATCTCCTCGATCGACGCAAAGCCATCGGGTTCGATGCGCGGACGGAAGGGGTCGACGATGCGACCGTCCTCCGGGCGGGTCCAGTAATCGAGCTGCGGCTGAAAACGGCCATAGGCCCGCTCGATCAGCTGAAGGAACTGCGCTGTGGTGTAGATGTTTCCGTAGCGGCAGGAATACATCGAATAGTTACGACGCAGCGCCTCCTGGCCGGAGACGCCGGCAGGCGGTCGCTCTGCAAGGTAATAGGTGTATCCGCTCGCCTGAAGGCGATGCGCGATTTCCTGCGCGAAGCAGCTTCCCGCGGTCGCAACGCGATCGTGACGCGCGATTTTGAACGGCGTCGAGATCAGCGGATCAATGGCGAAAGGCGGCAAAGACGCCACCGCCTTGCGCCAGAAGCGATGGTCGGGTAGGGAGGCGTAGGGATTGTCGGCCATCGGTCAGTTTCCTCATCGATGTCGAGCGGTCGAAAACGGGAGGGTTTTTCCCTGCTCAGGCGTTCGACCGCCGTGCGCCGGCGAAACATAGACGGGGCCCCGCCGCTTGTCACCCGTCGTCCGTCGGACCAGCCGATGGAAGCGGGAGCCCTCCGGTGAGTTGACCTCATGCTATCCCAGATCGACAGACAGATTTTCAAATCATGGCGTCAGCGCAGCCTCGAACCTGCGCTTGCGCGGATCACCGGGCGCGTCCTGCGAAATACGGGCCCGCGAATTGCAGTCATCGGCAATTGCCAGAGTTTCGGCGTCGCCTACGCCATGAAGGTCATGGACCCTTCGGCGACCGTCGATCACTTCTCGGCGATCGGACGGTCGCGCGCCAATATGTCGCTCTTCGTGCGTACCCTTGAAACCTACGACTACGTCTTCACGCATGATTTCGTCGACGGTCACGTAAGGGGCGGCAACTCCGAAGAACTGTGCCGACTTTTGCCAAAGACAAAGGTCTTTCCGTCGATTGGCTTCGCCGCCTTTCATCCCGATCTCGTGTTGATCCACGATCACAGTCGCACGCATGGCTATCTTTTCGGGCCGATCGGCCCCTATCACTCCGCGATCGGACTTTTCGCTTTCCGCAAGGGTCTCTCGCTGGAAGAAGCCAATGCGCTGTTCAACGAGAATGTGTTCGCGGCGCTGGGCTATCTCGACATCTGGAACGACGCCGCACGCGAATTGATCGACGGCTGCAAGAACGCCTATGGGATTGATCTGTCCGCGGATCTGCTCAACTGGTCGCGACGTGGCGTTTTCATGTTCAGCCACGTCCATCCTATGAGCTTCGTCCTCTTCGATCTCGCCCGACGACTATGGGAGAAGGTTGGGCTCGAACCGCGTCAGGAAAATTAGACGCTCTACGCCGTCGACGATCTCGGTCGCGCCGAGGTTTTTCCGGTCTATCCGCCGATCGCAAAAATGTTTGGCCAGAGGGGCAGTTATCTCTTCAAACTGCAAAATCATCATTTCTCCAGTTCTGTCGGAGACTTCCTGACCCTGCCGCAGTATCTCTCTTCCTGCTATCGCACCTACGCGGCCGCGACGCCGGAAATGCTCGGCAATCCGCGCGTCGATATGTGGTTGGCCGACGCCGGGACCAGCGAGTTCCTGACGCGCGCGGCGCGGGAAAACCTCCGCTCGGGACAGGTTCCCGTGCTCTGAGGCGACGCGTTCGGCGCCGCTCCGGAGTTGGACGCTACTTCCAGCGTGTATCGAAGCGCGCGAGATTGAATGGCGGTTTGTAGGGATGGAGCGGGTTCTCGCCAGAGAACGGCCGCGTGACCGTCAGAATCCTGTCGCGATGTTTCAAGGGCGCGAATTCGCCCGGCTCACGGTCCCCAATGGGACCGAAGAGATGTTTCGGATCGACCTTGACGGAAATACCGGGCCGGGGCCGCATCCAGGATTGCGCGACGACGTCCATATAGGCCGTCTTCAACATGTGATTGAGGCCCCATTGCGTCGGGACGAAGCAGGATTTCGACGAGTCCGACATATCCCAGTAATAGGTGTCGGGCCGCAGTTCGAGCGTGGCGTCGCCTTCGATGACGGCAATGGAATTTTAGTGCATCAAATGGCGGATTTCCGCGAAGCCTGCGAATGGATCGACAAGATGATAATAGACCCCAAGACAAATGATGATGTCGAAGGTCCGGTTGAGTTTCGACGCCTCATAGATCGAGACCGACTGATCGATTTCGACATTTGATTTGAGCAGGTTTTTCGCCAGCCGCAGGCCGGCGCCGCTCGCCCAGTTCTGGGAGACGTCATCGGTCGCGAGCACCGACTTTGCGCCGCGTCGCTCCGCGTAGAAGCTCCAGTAACCGTCCCAGCAACCGATTTCGAGCACGCTTTTGCCGGCGAAATCGATCTTGTCCAGTTCTCTTTCAATGAAACGCCAGATCTGCCGATGATCGTCGGCCTGGGAAACGCTGACAGCGCGAAGGCCATCGCCGAAATCGAATTCGTGATACCAGGTGATCGCGTCGATTTCCTTTTGCAGCGCCTCGCGCGCAGCCGCGTTTTCGTCGATCATGAAAAAATTGTCCCTGATGAAGCGCGGTTCGATAAAACCGGGAGCGGGTGGCGAAGCATTGCGTCGGACGAAAGCCGGCGCGCGCCAGAAACTACAGGATTTTGCCTGCAAATCGGCGTCGACGCAAGGCGATCGGGTCGGCGACCCGATCAGGCGTCGACGTTCTCCATTTCGAGCGTGAATTCCCGGATTCGCGGCGCGATATGGTCTCGGAATCGCGAGCCATTGAACACGCCGTAATGCCCCACGCCGGTCTGCAGATGATGTTGTTTGCGCGCTGGCGGAATGTTGGCGCACAGATTCAACGCCGCTTCCGTCTGGCCAACGCCGGAGATATCGTCTTTCTCGCCTTCGACGGCGAGCAGCGCGGTTCGGCGGATCGCCTTGAGATCGATCGTCGTATCACGGTGGCGCAACAGACCGAGCGGCAATTCATGGCGAATGAAAACCCGCTCCACCGTCTGCAGGTAGAATTCGGCAGTCAAATCCATGACAGCGAGATATTCGTCATAGAAATCGCGGTGCTTTTCGGCTGAGTCGCCTTCGCCCTCGTCCAGATGGTTGATCATTTCGAATTGCGCCGAGACATGGCGCTCCATGTTCATGGC
>CAZJAY010000035.1:0-9611 GCA_964543915.1 uncultured Methylocystis sp.
TATGACAGATTCGGCGTCCGGAGGCGGGTCGATGCTATCCTGGTTTCAGGCGTTGATGCCGAAAGAAGAGAGCTTCTTCGATCTTTTCGAACGTCACGCTGAAACCCTTGTCGGTGGCGCGGCGGCGTTGCGTTCGCTGCTGGATGGCGGTCCGGATCTTCCCGCGCGCTGCCGTGATATCAAGACCCTGGAAAATGAGGCGGATGCGATTACGGCAGAGACGCTGCTCGCCGTGCGCCGGACCTTCATCACGCCTTTCGATCGCAGCGACATCCGGGATCTGATCTGCGCCATGGACGACACCATCGACCGCATGCATCAGACGTCGAAAGCGACGCTGCTTTACGAAGTGCGCAGCTTCGATCCATCAATGCAGCGGATGGGAGACATTATTGTCGAGGCCGCGCGCCTGACGCGTGACGCGCTGCCGCTGCTGCGTAATATCGGCGCCAATTCAGCGAAGCTCAACGCGTTCGGAGAAGAAATCTCGCGAATCGAAGATGAGGCGGACGCGATCCACGATCAGGGGCTCAAAGGCTTGTTTCTTTTGCATCGCGACAGTGATCCGATGGCCTTTATCGTCGGCAGCGAAATATACGGGCATCTCGAAAAAGTCGTCGATGGTTTCGAGGACATCGCCAATCGCATGACAGGGCTCGTCATCGAGCATCTCTGAGCGGCTCTGCGAGGAGAGGCCAATGTCGTCGTCCGATTACATCCTTTACGGGCTCATCGCTGTCGCGCTCGCCTTTGATTTTCTTAACGGCTTGCACGACGCAGCGAACTCGATCGCCACTATCGTATCGACGCGCGTGCTTCGGCCGCAATATGCGGTGTTCTGGGCGGCGTTTTTTAACTTCGTCGCCTTTATGTTTTTCGGACTTCACGTCGCGCATACGATCGGCGCCGGCATCATCTCTCCCGACATTGTCGATGACCGGACGATCTTCGGCGCGCTCATGGGCGCCATCTGCTGGAATCTTATCACCTGGGCGCTGGGCATCCCCTCATCGAGTTCGCATGCGCTCGTCGGCGGGCTGGTCGGGGCGGGCGTGTCCCGGGCCGGAGCCGGCGCGATCATGTGGGAAGGCCTGTTCAAGACCGGATCGGCGATCGTGCTGTCGCCGCTGCTGGGCTTCGTCCTTGCGCTGCTTCTGGTACTGCTGGTTTCATGGCTTATGGCGCGGCGGACGCCGCAGGCGGCGGATCGGCTGTTTCGATTGCTTCAGTTTGTTTCGGCTTCGCTCTATTCGCTGGGGCACGGGGGCAACGATGCGCAGAAGACCATGGGAATCATCGCGGTTCTTCTTTATGCGCACGCGGGCCCCGGCGCGAAATTCGAGGTGCCCTTCGCAGTGGTTCTCGCCTGTCAGACGGCCATGGGTCTTGGCACGCTGTTCGGCGGCTGGAGAATTGTCCATACCATGGGCTCGAAAATCACGCGGCTGACGCCAATGCAGGGTTTTTGTGCAGAGACGGGCGGTGCGATCACGCTTTTTCTGGCCACGGCGCTGGGCGTGCCGGTCTCGACAACCCATACGATCACCGGGGCGATCATTGGCGTCGGCGCGGCCCGGCGAGTTTCCGCAGTTCGCTGGTACGTCGCGCGCAATATCGTGGTCGCCTGGGTCGTCACCATGCCGATGGCGGGCCTGATCGCGGCGCTGTTCTGCACTCTGGCCCGGGTCGCGATATGATGATGGCGGCAAAGACAAAAAAGCCCCGCGCCGGCGCGACGCCGCGACTACAATTCGCCGCCCTTCCCTGGCGCGTCGGAGAGGGTGGGGTCATCGAAATCCTCCTCGCGACTTCCCGCGACACAAAAAGATGGGTCATTCCCAAGGGCTGGCCCATGAAGGGTCGTAAACCCCATATCGCCGCAAAAATCGAGGCGATGCAGGAAGCCGGGTTAAGCGGCCGGATCGACAAGAACGCGTCCGGTTTCTACGACTACGAGAAACGCCTGAGAGACGACGTCAGCGTTTCCTGCCAGGTGGAAGTCTTCGCTCTGCGCGTGGAGAAACAGAAAAAGCGCTGGCCGGAAAAGAACCAGCGTGCAACGCGCTGGTTTCCCTATGCGCTCGCTGCCGGACTGGTGGACGAACCACAGTTGCAGGCGCTGATCCGCGCTTTTGGCGATGCGCGCAAAGTCAACCGCGAAGACGCGTAAAGGCGGCGTCCAGATCCGCTTTCAGATCGTCGGGATCTTCGAGTCCGATCGAAAAACGCACGGTCGGCCCTTCTGGCGACCATTTTGTCGCCGTTCGCGCCGACGCGCAATCGAAGGGCAGGACGAGGCTTTCGTAGCCCCCCCACGAGAAGCCGATCCCGAACAGGGTCAGACCATTCACAAACGCGTCGACCGCCGCTTTTGGCGCAGGACGCAGGATCACGGAGAAAACGCCAGACGAGCCCGAAAAATCGCGTTTCCATAGCGCATGACCCGGATGATCGGGCAGGGCGGGATGCAGCACGCGCGCCACCTCGGGTCGCGCCGAAAGCCATTGCGCCAGATCAAACGCCGCAGCGCCCTGTTCGCGCAGGCGCAGATGCATGGTGCGCAGTCCCCGCAGGGCGAGCGACGCGTCGTCGGGGCTCACGCCGATTGCGAACGCGTTGAATGCGCTCCTGAGCCGCTTCGCCCATTGCGCATTGGCGGAGACGAGCCCGATCAGAAGATCGGAATGTCCGGAGAGATATTTCGTGCCGGCCTCGACGACGAGATCGGCCCCGCGTTCGTGTGGCGGAAACAGGAGCGGCGTCGCCCATGTATTGTCGAGAATAACGCAGACGCCACGCGCCTGCGCAGCGGCTGCGATCGCGGGCGTGTCCTGAATCTCCATGCTCTGGGAGCCGGGCGATTCGACAACGATCGCAGTTGTCTGGGCACGGATTCGGGCGGCGATGTCGCCACCGATCAGCGGGTCATAATATTCCGTCTCGACGCCAAAGCGCTTGAGGATCCCGTCACAGAAGGCGCGCGTTGGCTGATAAACCGAATCGGTTACGAGAATGTGGGCGCCGGCGCGCGTGGCGGTCAGCAGGGCGAGATCAATCGCCGCGAGACCGGACGGCGTCAGCACCGTATCAGCCGCGCCGGAGATTTCCGTCCAGGCCTCCTCCAGCGCGCGCGTCGTGGGCGTGCCTTTCGTACCGTAGGTGTAGGGCTGGTCGAGGGTTTCGAGCGCTTCCACCGATGGAAAAAGAACGGTCGAACCACGATAAACAGGCGGATTCACAAAGCCGAAATGCTGCGCTGGCGTTCGACCGGCGTGGGTCACGATGGTTCCAAAGCCGAGCCCGCGCCCCTTTCCGGTTTTTTCCTCGACCATTATATCCCTCTCACTGTCCGGCGCGCGGCTGCGCGCAGCCGTTCGCGCCGTGCGCTCGCGCAAGGTATGGGCGCCCCGTTTGACGCACCTTTCTAACAGCAAAAGCCATCCGAGAGCGCTCATGATTTTCCGGATCTCGACAAGCATCGCGCTTACGCTGTTTTTCTTCTGCGCGCCGGCTTTGCCGGCGATGGCGCAAAACGAGCCGGGCGCGACGCTCGGGGAAATCCTGCGGCGCGGCCGCCTGAATTGCGGCGTCGTTGAAGCCGCTGGTTTCGCCGAACGCGGGGCGGATAGCGCATGGCGAGGTTTCGATGTGGATTTTTGCCGCGCACTCGCGGCGGCGATTTTCGACGATCCCGGAAAGGTCATGATCACGCCGCTACCGGCGGGAGAGCGCCTGTCGCCCCTGCTGGGCGGCTGGGTCGATCTGCTCGTCAGCTCTGCGCCCTGGAAACTGAGCCGCGACGCGGGCCAGCGGGTCGTCTACGCCGGCGTCGCGCTTGTAGACGGGCAGGGGTTTATGGTCCGGCGCGCGCGCTCTTTCGCCTCGGCCCAGGATCTTTCCGGCGTTTCGGTTTGCGTTCAGGGAACGTCGTCACACGAAATCGCGCTCGCGGATTTTTTCCATGCCCGGCGCGCGCCCTATGAGCCGCGCGGTTTCCCGACAGCAGAGGCGGCGGCGGCCGCCTATGAAGCCGGCCAATGCGACGCGCTGACCTTCGACGTTTCGACGCTGTATGGACAACGTTCGAAATTCGCCAACCCCTCCGAGCATGACATTCTGCCGGATCTGCTCACAAAAGCGCCGCGAGGGCCGGTTGTGCGGCAGGGCGACGATCAATGGCTCAATATCGTGCGATGGACGCTTTTCGCGATAATTGACGCAGAGGAGCTTGGCGTCGAGAACGCGACGGTTGACGCCGCGCTCAAGTCGGAAACGCCGGACCGCCGCTGGCTGCTTGGGCTCGATGGGGCGGCCGGCGCTGACCTCGGCCTCCCGAAAAACTGGGCCTATCGGATCGTCAAACATGTCGGCAACTATGCCGACGTGTTCGAGCGCAATCTCGGAAAGGCGTCGCCGCTCGGGATGGAACGACGCGCAAATGCGCTCTGGAACCACGGCGGGCTCCTATATGCGCCGCCCGTGCGCTGAGAGAGGGTCCGCCCCGACCTGAGCCGCGGCGCGCATCCGCGCCCACCATTGACCGAGAGACTGTGCGTCAGGGGATACGTCGACCGCGAGGTCTCCGGCGAAGACGCGCCATTCCTCGCGAAAATAGGGGGAAACCGCCGTTACGACCGGCACGCGCGTCGAAATCGCGGCCCGAAACGCATCGCAAAGCCCGGCGCGGGCGGCCTCCTGCTTGGCGAATTTGCTGATGAAGATGACATCGACCCCGGCGCGCGCCGCCTCTTCCACGGCCGCGCAGGCAAGCGCGAGTTCGGAGTTGTCGAGGTTGCAGGCGACCGATCCGGGTCCGAGATCCTGCGAAATCGGAAACTCTGCGCCGGTCCGCAAATCGAGCAAAACAATCCTCGGTCGCCCACGCGAATCTTCCCGCCGCGCCTGGGTGAGGCCACCCACGCGCAGCCCGTCGGCCATTATCGTCCCCGCGAAATCGCGCATAAGCGCCTGGGCGCGCGCGCTGTCATCGGCGGGCAGGGCGGCGATCGGCGCCGTGTCCGGCGCGCGTCCGCTCCAAAAAGACGAAAGCGCGCCATTCAAGAGCGTGTGAGCCCCTCGGGTTTCTTCGTCCAAATCCGCCTCCGTCCGTCCGTTTCGCCGCCTGCGGCCTTGTCATGCCGGCTCCCGCCGCCGATTTATAACAGCAGGCCATCGGAGGGCGTGGAAATTCGTGTCGGATGAACGAAGGAAGACACCAGTTCCGCAGCGGGCGGCGAATGAAGCGATCGCTGCGTTCCTGGAAAAGGCGCGCAACGCCCCGCCCGCCATAAGTGCGCCGGGCCGTCTTATCTTCGCCCTCGACGCAACGATCAGCCGCCAGCCAACCTGGGACGTCGCGCAGGCGATCCAGGGAGAAATGTTCCGGGCGGCCGCCAGTCACGGCGGTCTCGCGGTGCAGCTTGTCTATTTTCGCGGATTGGATGAATGCCGGGCGTCGAGCTTTGTCGAGGGCGGCGAAGGACTTGCGCGTTTGATGTCGGGCATTTCCTGTCGCGCCGGCCGAACGCAAATCGGTCGCGTTCTCAGTCATGCGCGCGACGAAGCCCGGGCCGGTAAAGTCGGCGCGCTGGTCCTGATCGGCGACGCCTTCGAGGAATCGCTCGATCACGTGGCGCATAGCGCAGGGGAACTGGCTCTGCTGGGCGTCCGGACGTTTATGTTCCACGAGGGCGCGGATCCCGACGCGCTCTTTGCCTTCCGGGAAATCGCGCGCCGCACCGGCGGCGCCTGCGCCGCCTTCGACAAGCGCGCGCCGGAACGACTGCGCGATCTTCTCGGTGCGGTCGCCGCCTATGCATCCGGCGGATTGCCGGCGCTGTCCCGTCGCGCGGCGAAAGGCGAAAAGGCGGCGATATTGCTTCTCGCGCAAATGGAAGGACGTGCGTGATGCCCGTGATTATCGGCTTCCTTGCGCTCATTGTCCTCTACATCGCGCTCAAGGCCTATGTCCGCACCCCGCCGGCGCTCCTTGTCCGGTTGCTGACCTATGGTGGCGGGTTTGCGGCCCTGGCGCTTGGCGGTCTGCTCCTGCTGCGCGGTCGGCTGGATTTCGGCCTGATGCTCGGAAGTTTCGGCGTCTGGCTGCTACGCGGACTCGCCGGGCCGCAGGGCATGCGTCCGGCAGGCAAGGGCGGCGCGGGGGTTTCTCGTGTGCGTTCCGCTATGATCGAGATGGAGCTCGACCACGCGACTGGCGCCATCAGCGGCACCATTCTCGCCGGGCGTGACGAGGGCCGCAATCTCGGATCCTTATCCCGATCCGAAGTCCTCGCTCTTTATGCGCATTGCGAGGCGGAGGATCCTGACGGAGCCCGCCTACTGGAAGCTTATCTCGATCGCCGGTTTCCCGGATGGCGCGCGACAGGCGATCCGAACGCGGACTCTGGGCGCTTCAATTCTGGCGATGCGCCGCGCGGCCGCCGCGCCGCCGCGATGACGGAAGATGAAGCCTATGAAGTTCTCGGGCTGAAAAAAGGCGCGGGCGCCGCTGACATCGCGCGGGCGCATCGGCAATTGATGAAAAAGCTTCATCCAGACCTTGGCGGAACCACCGATCTCGCGGCGCGCGTGAACGAAGCCAAGGAAGTCCTCATGCGACGCAGGGCGTAAGCCCTTGCGTCCTGTGGCGGCGTCGTGATCCCAACTCGCGGACATGAACGCTGACCCCGTCAGTTCCTGGTTGTGAAGCAGGCGAAGCCCGACCGCTTCAGCAATCGGCAGGCGTTCTCCGCGCTCTGCGCCTCCATGCCGGCGAAGCGCGCGCGATAAAGCGTTTCGCCGCCCTTCTGAACCTTCTCGGTGAAGGGCTTCGGCGGGGTCGGAAAATCATGAAGCTGCTCGCGGGCGCGCGCCAGCAGCAGATTGGCTTTCTCCGGGTTTTCCGCTGCGCCGATCTGGATCATCCAGCCAGCACGCGCCGGACGGCCGGTTTCGGCGGCCTGGCTACGGCGTATGGGCTCGGCGCGGATCGCCGACGGCGTTGTCGCGGCAAGCGCGACGTCACGTGTTTTCATCACGCGGCTCGTCGTCGAGCCATCTGCGACGACCGGCTCGCTCTTCGCCCGGGCGACGACAGGTTTTTTATGATCGATTTTTGCGACAGGCGCGGCGGCCGGTTTTTGCAGGCCGGAAACGAAGGCGGGACGAACCGCCGACGGCGACGTGACCGCGTGGACGACGGGGACGGCCGGCGCCGGACGGACCGGCTTTTCCTTCTCGACGGGCGGCGCCGATGTGCGGGCCAGCGTCGCGCCGACCGGCTCGGAGTCGACAACCACCATATGTTGCGGGGCGCGTGGCGTTTGCCGAAACAGGCGCGGCGTTTCGGCGTCCGCGTCATCCGTCGACGCCGGCTCCTCGACGCGCGCGATCCGCGTCGGGGTCGGGAGCGCGGGCGCCGCGTCGCCCGATGGCTCGGCTTCGGTTATGGCGGCGGCGGTTCGGGTAGCCGCGCCATCGAAAACATGGGCCTCGATCAAATCAGCCATAATGCGATCGCGCGCGCCGGCGGTGACGCCCCCCATGACGACCGCAACGATATGATGGTTCCCGCGCCGCACAGACGTCAACAGATTGAACCCGGATGCGCGGGTATAGCCGGTCTTGATGCCGTCCATGCCCTCGACCCGACCGAGCAGGTGATTGTGATTGCGGTGCAAGGCGCCGTTGTAGGCGAAGCTGTGCGTCGAGAAATAACGATAATAACGGGGGAACCGATCCTGAATGGCGCGACCCAGAATAGCGAGATCGCCGGCGGTCGTGATCTGGTTCGGATCCGGCAGGCCGGAGGCGTTTTCATAATGGGTCCGCGTCATGCCGAGCGCATGCGCTTTCGCTGTCATCATGCGCGCGAACGCCGCTTCCGAACCGCCGATATTTTCGGCGACCGCGCAGGCGATATCGTTGGCGGATTTGGTGACGAGCGCCTTGATGGCGTTTTCGACGCTGATCGTCTCGCCCGGCGCGAGGCCGAGTTTCGATGGCGCCTGGGCGGCGGCATGCGACGAAATCATCAGCGGCGAATCGAGGCGAAGACGACCTTTTTCGAGCTGCTCGAACAGCAGATACAAGGTCATGACCTTCGTCACCGAAGCCGGATGGCGCAGCTCGTTCTCGTTGCGGGCATAAAGCAGGCGGCCGGTATTGGCGTCGACGACGATCGCCGCAAATCCCCGATGCTCCCCAATGATCGCGTCGCCTTCGGCGCCTTGGCGTCGGGCGAAATAATGATGATAGGCGTGATGCCGGACGTAATGACGGTAACCATGCCGACGCGCCTCGGCCGGGATCGCCATAATGGCGACGAAGCCCATGATGGCGGCGAACATAGCCGCTAGCGCGCGCGGTTGCGCCAGACGATGCAACAGACCCGGTTTAGCCATCTCGAAACGCCCCTCGCGACGCAGGCCCATGAACAGGGCGGACGCCAAAACGTCCCAGGTCGGCAAGGTAAAAGAGTCGCGTTACCTTGAGGTTAAACTGCGGGCCTTGCTTGTGTTTTTGCAGTGCAACATTTTTCTTGACAGAAATTGTGCGGCGCATATAATTTGAGGATCGGATACGGGCGCCGACGCTGCGCTGTTTGGGCGCAGGAAAGCACGCCCTCTATTACGGGGAAGATGAAATGGCTGGAAATTTCGATAACATTCAGAGCCTTGGCAAACATCAGATTGAGGCGTTCACGGCTTCTTCCGCCGCCTTGACGAAGGGCTGGCAGGGTATCGCCGCAGAGGCGACGGACTATTCGAAAAAGTCTTTCGAGAAGAGCCGCGCGCTGGCCGAGAAGCTCGTCGCGGTCAAGAAACTCGACGACGCGATCGCGCTTCAAACGGATTTTGCGAAGACTTCGTACGATGATTTCGTCGCCGGCGCGACGAAGCTCGGCGAGCTTTACACGGCGATGGCGAAAGACGCGATGAAGCCCTTCGAGGCGGCCGCGAAGGGCTTCAAGCCGGCGGAGTGAGTTGTTTCCCGCAACGACCTTGATGCGTTCGAACCCGGCGGGGCGACCTGGCCGGGTTCTCGTTTTCGGACGCGCCTGCGACTCCGTCTGTGGATCGGACCGTGTCGGGGTTCCGGCGGGTGCGCCGCGCGGCTAGTATGACGCATGTCCGACGCGGCTTTTATCCATCTGCACGTCCACACCGCCTATTCCCTCCGGGAAGGGGCGCTCGGGCTCGGTAAGCTGATCGACCTTGCCGTTCGCGACGAACAGCCAGCCCTTGCGGTCACGGACACCAATAATCTCTTCGCGGCGCTCGAATTTTCCGAAAAGGCGGCGAAGGCCGGCGTGCAGCCGATCGCCGGCGTGCAACTCACCGTCGATTTCGGCGATGTCGAGGCGACCAGTCCGCTGGCCCGCGACGAACGCTTTGGCAACATCGTTTTACTGGCGCAGTCCGAAAGCGGCTATCGCAACCTGATGCGCCTCGGCTCGCGGGCCTATCTCGATCCGGCGCAGGGCGAAAGTCCGCATGTCGATCTCGCAGCGCTCGCCGGCGACGCCGGCGACATTATCGCCCTGACGGGCGGGCCCGATGGCGGGATCGACCGCGCTTTCGCCGCCGGCCAGAACACGCGCGCACTGACGC
>CAZJAY010000036.1:0-9480 GCA_964543915.1 uncultured Methylocystis sp.
GTCGCGTGTCGACATGACGATTCGCACGACGTTGCTTGAGGCGCGGTTCATCCTTGGCAACGTCGAACTGTTCAATGAATTGCAGGAAAGTTTTTTCAGGGAGGCGGCCCGACTCGACACCGCCGAATTCGTCGCCGCCAAACTCGCCGAACGCGCCGCCCGCGTACAACGCGCCGGCGCTTCACGCTATCTCGTAGAGCCTAACGTCAAGGAAGGAAAAGGCGGCTTACGCGACCTGAATACATTGTTCTGGATTGCAAAATACGTCTATCGTGTGCGCACGCCGGGAGAACTGGTGGACGCGGGGCTCTTCACGGCCGCCGAGTTGGCCTTGTTCGAGCGCTGCGAAACCTTTCTTTGGCTCTTGCGATGCATCCTGCATTTCGCGCGCGGACGCGCCGACGAGCGCCTGACCTTCGACATTAAGCCACTGATCGCCGAAAAACTTGGATATCATAATCGCGCCGGACTTTCCCGCGTCGAGCGATTTATGAAACATTACTTACTCGTCGCCAAGGATGTCGGCGATCTGACGGCGATCGTTTGTGCGGCTCTCGAAGAGCGCCAGGCGAAGCCGCGTGCAATCTTCGATCTGTTTCTCCAGCCCTTTCGACGGCGGCGCGCGCGGGGGCCGGGAGGCGATTTTGTCATCGCCAATGATCGTATCAGCATTGTCGACGAGGATGTCTTCCGTAAAGATCCTGTCAACATCATTCGGCTGTTCTGGCTCGCGGATCATCATGGTCTTCCCTTGCATCCGGACGCCCTGCGCGCGGTCACACTGTCCCTGCGGGAGATTGATGCAGACTTGCGCGCCGACAGCGAGGCAAGCCGTCTGTTTCTTGAAATTCTGCTCTCGCGGAATATGACCGAGATCGTGCTACGCCGAATGAACGAAACCGGCGTGCTGGGTCGTTTCATCCCGGCGTTTGGCCGGATTGTCGCGATGATGCAATTTAATATGTATCATCATTATACCGTCGATGAGCATCTTTTGCGCGCCGTCGGCGGCCTGTGCGATCTTGAGGCGGGTCGTCTTCCGGAAATGCAGCGAATGCTCGGTGACGTTTTGCCGGAGATCGTCAATCGCAAGGTGCTTTATCTCGGTTTGTTCCTGCATGACATCGCAAAAGGCCGCAAGGAGGACCACTCGGTCGCGGGCATGGCGGTTGCGCGCTTGTTGTGCCCGCGCCTCGGTTTCACGCCCGGCGAAACAGAGAATGTCGCTTGGCTTGTCGAGCATCATCTGACAATGTCGAGCTTCGCGCAAAGCCGTGATCTTTCCGATCCCGCGACGATTGAACATTTCGCGACGATCGTCCAGACGATCGATCGGCTGAAAATGCTTTTCTTCCTCACCATCTGCGATATCAACGCCGTCGGACCCGGTGTGCTCGATGCGTGGAAGGCGCAATTGCTGCTGACCCTCTACTGGGAAACCGAGGTGGTGCTCGGCGGCGGCCATTCGGCCGTTGATCGCAAGAGCCGGGTCGCGGCGGCGCAACGCGATCTGCGCGCCGCGCTGCCTGGCTGGAGCGAGGAGGAATTCGACGCCTACGCCCATCGTCATTATCCCGCCTACTGGCTCAAGGTTGATGTCGCGCGCAAGATTCGGCATGCGACCCTCTTGCGGACGCTCGATGGCGCCGCAGCGCCGCTCGCGACCCAAATTTCGCTCGACGACGCGCGCGGCGTTGTGGAGCTGACTGTCATTGCGCCGGATCATCGCCGACTGTTGTCGGTCATCGCTGGCGGCTGCGCCGCCGGCGGCGCCAATATTGTCGATGCGCATATTTTTACGACCGTCGACGGCCTGGCGCTGGATACGATCTTTTTCTCGCGCGCCTTCACCTATGATGAGGACGAAATGCGCCGCGCGCAGCGTATCGCCACGCTGATCGAACAGGCTTTGCGCGGCGATGCGAAAATATCGGATGCGATCCGTGCGCGGGGTGTGATGCGCCCACCGATTGCGGATTTTCCGGTGGCGCCCGAGGTCGTCGTCGATAACAGCCTGTCGAACGTCTTTACGGTGATCGAAGTCTCAGGCCTCGATCGTGAGGGGCTGCTCTATGATTTGACCAACGCCATTTCGAAACTCAATCTCAATATCGGTTCGGCGCATATCACAACTTTTGGCGAGCGGGCTGTGGACGCTTTCTATGTGACGGATCTGACCGGCGCCAAGATCGTTTCGCCCCAGCGTCAGGCGACGATCAAGCGGCAGCTTCTGGATGTCTTCGGCCTCCGGCCGGAACGTCAGCTGGCGAGGGGGTCGAGTGCGCCTGTCCCTTGATTCCGGCGACGCGAGAGATGATATCGAAAACTTTATCCAATCCTTACGGCGGAAATGGAAGTTAACATGAACGATCAGAACCATGAAGAACCACGCGGCGACGCGATGAACGGCGCGGGCGAGGAAGCGCAGGCCTCGACCGCTGCTCAGCAGGCGTCTGAGGCGCTCGATGCGCCGGACTCTTCTACCGAGCTCGCAAGTCTGCGGGAGGAGAACGCCGCGTTGAAGGACAAGGTTTTGCGCACCCTTGCCGAGGCCGAGAATGTGCGTCGCCGGGCCGAGCGCGAAGTCGCCGATGCGCGGATTTACGGAGTAACGAATTTGGCCCGCGAGATGCTGGCTTTCGCAGACAATCTGCGCCGTGCGGTGGAAAGCGTGCCGGCAGAAACCCGCGTCGGGCTCGATCCAGCGATTGCGGCGCTGGTCGAGGGGGTTGAGGTCACCGAACGGGATTTTATTTCCCGCCTTGCGCGGTTCGGCGTGAAAAAGATTGAGGCGCTCGACGCCCGCTTCGATCCCAACCAGCACGAGGCGCTGTTCGAAATTCCCGACGAAACCCGGCCGTCCGGAACGGTCGCGCAAGTCGTCGAACAGGGATATCTCATCGGCGAACGCGTGTTGCGGCCGGCGAAGGTCGGCGTGACCCGGGGCGGCCCGAAGGGCTGAGGGTCGTGGCTGCCGTCGATCCTGCACGCTGGCGCGAGGAAGGTCTCGTCAACGCCGTCGTCTATCGAAGCGGAGAACGTCTTGGCGATATTTACCTCGAGGACGCCGGGCAATGGGCGCGCAGCGAGGGGCATGTCGTCTGGATCGGCCTCTCCGAGCCAACGGCTGCGTTGCTCGATCTCATTGGCCAACAATTCTCCCTGCATCCGCTGATTATTGAGGATGTGCTCTCGCCGCACCCGCTCCCGAGGATAGAGGAGTTTGACGATTGCCTCTTCCTGTCGGCGCGCACGGCGCAGATGGTCGATGGCCGGATCGCCTTTGGTCAGACGGAGATTCTTGTTGGCCGCGGTTATGTCGTAACGATCCGCCACGGGGCGTCGACGACCTATGCGGCTGTGCGTCAACGCGCCGAGGCGCACGGCTCCAGTCTCGCCGAAGGCGAGGATTATATTGTTTACGCGCTGCTTGATTTTATCGTCGATAATTATTTTCCAGTGCTCGACAGCATCAACGCGGAGGTTGAAGAAATCGAGGATTACATCCTCGCAAAGGCGATGACGTTCGAGGAGATTGAGCAACTTTACACATTGCGGCGCGATTTGTTGCGTCTGCGCAACGCCGTCATCCCGCTTTCCGACGTCTGCCGCTGGCTGGAGCGCAACAAAGTGATGATGATTGACAAGAAAATGCGGCCGCATTTTCGCGATGTGCGCGATCATCTGCGCCGGGTTGCGGAGCGGATTGATACGCTCCGGGAGACGCTCGCCTTTGCTTTTGAGGCGAGCCTGATGAATTCACAAATGCAGCAGACCAATATCGCCCGCCAGCTCGCGGCCTGGGCCGCGATTCTCGCTGTGCCCACGGCGATTGCAGGCGTTTATGGCATGAATTTCGAAAATATGCCCGAACTCAAGTGGGAATACGGTTATTATGCCGTGATCATTGTGACCTTTATTATTTGCCTGATCCTGCATTGGCGGTTTCGTCGGGCCGGTTGGCTTTAGCGCTTTGCGCCGGGCGAGGCGCGGAGCAGGCCGGGAAAACTGTCTTACGAAAGTTTCATCTCGCGGAAATTGGTCTGAAACGGTCGCATCTCCATGTTGGACGGGACAGGGCGGGTAACTTCCTCTTCCGCCCGCCAAAATGGAGTTCACTATGATTTTTTCTGATTGCCGCCGCTCCGGCGCGAAGACGCTTCGCACGCGGGCCGCGCATCTCGGCCTGATGAGCGCCGTCGCCGCCCACGCGCTGGCGACTCCGGCGGCGACGTCCCTTGCGACGGCGCACGCGGAAACTGTTGCAGCCGCCCCGGCGTTGGCGACGAGCGCGCCAGCATCCTTCGCGGATGTTGTCGACCGCGTGAAACCGGCCGTTGTCGCGATCAAGGTCAAGGGCCTCGCCCATGACGACGCGCAGGAGTCGGCAGGTGGTTTGCCGGGCGCGCCGGAGATGTCGCCGGACGATCCGATGTTCCATTTTTTCAAGCGTTTTGGCGAACAGCGGCCGGGCGGTCATCTGCATGGACAAATGACCATGTCGCAGGGCTCAGGCTTCATTGTCAGCGCCGACGGTTATGTCGTCACCAATAATCATGTGGTCGAAAACGCGAGCGAGGTCGAGGTGACGCTGGACAGCGGCAAGACGCTGCCGGCGAAAGTGATTGGCACGGACAAGCGTACGGATCTCGCGCTCATCAAGATCAACGACGGCGAAAAACTGCCTTTCGTCGAGTGGACAAGCGGCAATCCGCGTATTGGCGACTGGGTGATCGCGGTCGGCAATCCCTTCGGTCTCGGCGGCAGCGTGACAGCTGGCATCGTTTCTGCGCGCGGCCGCGATATTGGCTCCGGTCCCTACGATGATTTCCTTCAGATCGACGCGCCCGTAAATCGCGGTAATTCCGGCGGGCCGGCGTTTGACGCGCAGGGCCGCGTGATCGGCGTGAATACGGCGATTTTTTCGCCGTCCGGCGGTTCAGTCGGCATTGGCTTCGCGATTCCGGCGGAGGTGGCGAAGGATGTCGTCGCATCGCTCAAGGATCATGGCTCCGTATCGCGCGGCTGGATCGGCGTGAAGATCCAGAACATCACGCCCGAAATCGCTGAGAGCATGGGCCTGAAGTCTACCAAAGGCGCCCTTGTCGCGCAGCCGCAGCGCGGCGGGCCGGCGGACGCCGCCGGCCTGAAGGCGGGCGATATCGTCGTGTCCGTGAATGGCGAAAAAATCGAGAGCCCACGTGATCTTGCCCGGCGTATCGCCGCGCTGGGCCCGAAGAAATCGGCCGACATCGTCTTTCTGCGCGGCGGCGCCGAGAAGAGCGTGCGGCTGACCCTCGGCGCATTGCCCGAGGAGAAGCAGGCGCGCGCGGATACGGGCGCGTCGCCCGGCGCGGGCGAGGATGTCGCGGGACTTGGCGTCGAGGTGGCGCCGGCGGCCGCGGTCGGCGGCGCAGGGCGTGAGGGCGTCGTCGTGACGAATATTGATCCGGATGGCGCCGCCGCGCTCAAGGGCGTGCGTCGCGGCGATGTCATCGTCGAGGCGAGCGGTCGTCCGGTGAATTCGCGCGGGGATCTCGCCTCGGTGCTCGACAGCGCGCGCAGCGAGGGCCGCCGATCGGTCTTGCTTCGGGTCAAATCCGAAGACGGCATGAAATTTATCGCACTACCCACAAAGGTCGGCTGACCGCGACGTAACAACGGAGTTCCTGCGAGGCGATCGCGTGTCCGCTCCCGCTCGTGGCCGGATCCGCGCAGGATAAACGGCAAGAGACCGGCCCCCTCCCGGGCTCTCGCCGCGGCAGGCCGGCGTCTATCGACGTCGGCCTGCATTTTTTCGGGAAACCGGCTATGGTGCGCGCATGAGAGTTCTGATCATCGAAGACGATCGCGAGGCCAGCGATTACCTTGTGAAAGCTTTTCGCGAACAGGGCCATGTCGCGGATCATGCGGCCGATGGCCTCGCGGGTTACGCCGCCGCGCGCGAAGGCGATTACGATGTGCTGATCGTCGATCGTAGGTTGCCGAAAATGGACGGGCGTTAGCTGATTTCGGGGCTGCGCGAGCAGAAGGTTGAAACGCCTGTGTTGATCCTGTCGGCGCTGGGACAGGTGGACGATCGCGTGAAGGGATTACGCGCCGGTGGCGACGATTATCTACCCAAACCCTATGCTTTTTCCGAGCTGCTGGCGCGCACCGAGGCGCTCGCGCGTCGACGCGTCGGCCCAAAAGGGGAGGAAACCCATTACCGCGTCGGCGATCTCGAACTCGACCGGCTCTCTCATGAAGTGCGCATCGCCGGACAGGAAATTCTGCTGCAGCCGCGCGAGTTTCGATTGCTCGAATATCTCATGAGACATGCGGGTCAGGTTGTAACGCGCACGATGCTGCTCGAAAACGTCTGGGACTATCATTTTGATCCGCAGACAAATGTCATCGACGTTCATATCTCCCGGCTGCGATCGAAGATCGACAAGGGGCGGGAGACGCCGTTGCTACACACCATTCGCGGCGCGGGATATATGATCCGTGACAGCGCTCGGTAAGCTTTTCCGCACGACGGTCTTTAAGCTGTCGCTGGCTTTTCTGATCCTGTTTTCCGTTGGCGCCGGACTCGTGCTGACCAGCGTGGGCGCGCGCGTCAAGGAAGTGCTGGATGAGCAGATCCGGCAAACGGTAGACGCCGAAATCCGTGCGCTTTCCGAGCAATATTCGCAAGGCGGCATTCGTCAGCTGACCGACGCGGTCGAGCGCCGGGTGCGCGCGCCGGGCGGCTCGCTTTATTTGCTGTCAACGCATACCGGCGAATTCATCGCCGGCAATATCGAGACGCCGCGCTTTACGCCGGTCGGCGGCGACGATCTGGTCGAAACCCTCTATCGACGGCGTGGCGAACCCGAAGTCGGCCCGCATCCGGCGTTGCTCCGGCTATTCCTGATCCCTGGCGGTTTTCGGCTGCTGATTGGCCATGACATCGAAGATCACAGCGTTTTGCGCGACATCCTCGGACGCGCGCTCGGCATATCGCTCTTTTGGCTCGTTCTCGTCGGCGTATTCGGCGGACTATTCGTTTCCTACCGAATGCTCGAGCGCGTCGACGTACTATCGGCCTCGGCCCGCCGTATCATGGCGGGCGACATGAATGAAACTCTCGCGGTGTCCGGCGCCGGCGACGAACTCGACCGTCTCGCGGAGAACCTCAATGCGATGCTTGCGCGTATTGCCGAATTGATGGTTGGTTTACGCGAGGTGTCGGACAATATCGCTCATGATCTGAAAACGCCGCTGACGCGCATGCGTAATCACGCCGAGGCGGCGTTGCGGCAGGAGGGCGATCCCGTAAAACTCAGGGAAGCGCTGGGCGCGGTTATTGCCGAGTCTGACGAACTGATTGGCGTCTTCAATGCCTTATTGATGATCGCACGCGCGGAAGCCGGCTATTCCTCCGATAATCTTTCGGTTTATGACGCCAATGCGGTCGTGCGCGATATCGTGGAGATGTACGAGCCGGTCGCGGAAGAGCAGGGCGTGCGACTTGAGTCTCATTCGGAGCCGGACCTTCGCGTGACGGGTTCGCGTGAATTGCTGGGACAGGCGATAGTCAATTTGATTGACAACGCGCTGAAATACGGCGCATCGGGCGATGATCCAACGGTCGATGTGCGCGCTGCGCGTATCGGCGATCGGGTTGAGATTGTTGTCGCTGATCACGGTCCGGGCATTTCAGCCTCTGATCGCGAGCGTGTGACCGGGCGTTTTGTGCGGCTTGAAAATTCCCGCTCGCGTCCGGGGTCCGGGCTCGGCTTATCGATGGTTGCGGCGATCGCGCAGCTTCATCGCGGCGTTCTGCGGCTTGAGGATAACGCGCCCGGACTGCGCGTGACGCTGTCCTTGCCCTTTACGCGCGAAAATCAGACAAAACTTCAGGCGTAAACGGGACGCCGCGAAATTGCGCCCTACCTGTCCGCGCCGAGTCGCGCGACCCGGTCTCGACCGGCGTTTTTCGCCAGATAGAGCGCCTTGTCGGCGTAGAGCAGGGTATTTTCGAGATCGTCCCCCCACCGATGGGGTGCGACACCGACGCTGACCGTCGCGGAAATACAGGTATTGCGCGCGTCAATGGCGGCGCTTTTGATGTTCAGGCGGATGCGATCCGCCAGAGCCATAACATCCGACATTTGATCGCGAACGACGAGCAGCGCGAATTCCTCGCCGCCGATGCGCCCGACGATTCCATCGGCTTCCCGAATGGATCGGGTCAGGATGTCGGCGACAACAACAAGCATGGCGTCGCCCGCTCTGTGGCCCCAGGTGTCGTTGATGTTTTTGAAATGATCGATATCGATGAGAATAACAGAGACAGACTCATCATGATCGTTTAGCCGCGTGATAAAATGATGGGCCTTTTCGAAAAAGCCACGACGGTTGGCGATTCCGGTGAGCGCATCCACATAGGCGATCCGCTCGATTTCATCGCGTAGACGCGTGATCTCGTAAATTAAATTCGCGAGCCAATAGGCGATGGGAGGCGCAACGATCAGCGGAACGGCGATAGCGAAACCGTAGATGTCGGGGATATCCTTGCCAGTGATTTTCAAAAGCAAAGTAACGGCGACGAGACTCGACAGGAGCGCATAGACTACGATTTGCGCGGTAAGCCAGAGAGCCTCGCAGCGGGAAGCGATGTTTTTGGGTAAGAAAATCATGTTTTATGTTTTTTCATTTTCAATAATAGAATTATTTTTGTTTTCATGGAAAACCGACGCATAAACTTCGATGAGATGAAAGATCGACCGCGTTCCCTCGAAATAGTCCAGCTTAAGAATTTTATCTATCGGACTTTTCAGAAAGAGGTTCAGGCGCTGGTGTGGCGCGACCTGGAAGCGTAGCGGCGCTAGGCGGCGGTTTGTTGCTGCACGCGATCGATTTTTGTTTGCGCGACGACCGGCGTTTCCGGGGTGGGCAGGCGGATCATCGCGACTGTGCCGACTCCGGGCCGCGATCGCAGTTTGAGTGCGCCGCCATGCAGCTCGGCGATGGCGCGGGCGATCGCGAGACCCAGGCCCGAGCCCTTCATCCCGTTTTCGAGCACGCCGCCCGCCTGCTCGAACGGTCGCCCCAATCTTCGAAGCGCTTTCGCTTCGATGCCGGGACCATTATCGGCGACGACAAGGAACGCCGAGCCGGCGCGGCGTCTGACGCGAAGCCGGACGCCGCCGCCGGCAGGCGTGAATTTCAGGCTGTTCGATAGCAGTGCGCCCAGCGCCCGGTCGAGCGCCTCCGCGTCCCCGTGGCTGTGGAGTTCGTTCTCGGTTTCCACGATCTGGTCGAGATTTTTTTCGTGCGCCCGGGCGCGCCAGGCGCGCGCGGCGTTCTTCACGAGAGTGTCAAGCGGGATCATCCGCTCGGCAAGTTGCATCTGACCGGATTCGAGGCGCGACATGTCGAGAATATCGCCAAGCGCTTCGCTCAGATAGACCCCGCCTCGGTGGATGTGTTGGCAATATTCCAGATATTTTG
>CAZJAY010000037.1:0-8985 GCA_964543915.1 uncultured Methylocystis sp.
AATCCTGCTCTATCTGGCGGAGAAAACCGGCGCGCTCCTTCCGACAGATTTTCGGCGGCGTCTTGAAGCCCTCCAATGGCTATTCTGGCAGGTTGGCGGACTTGGTCCGATGGCGGGGCAAAATCATCATTTCAGCAAATATGCGCCGGCCCGAATCCCCTACGCCATAGAGCGCTATCGGGCGGAAACGGCGCGTCTTTATGGCGTGCTCAACGAAGCGCTCCGCGCGACGCCCTATCTGGCCGGCGACTATTCGATCGCGGATATCGCCTGCTATCCGTGGATCGTCCCGCATGTCGACCAAAACCAGGACCTCGACGATTTTCCCTATCTCAAGCGATGGTTTACCCGCCTTGGAGAACGTCCGGCGATCACGCGCGCCTACGCCATAGCGGCCCCGTATATTCCCAAAGGCCCGGATTTGGCCGCACTTGAGCGCGAAATAAGCGCCGGCTCCGCAGCGCCGGAGCAATCCCGGCCAGCGGATCGCGCGGCCGTTAACCCGTAAGTCGGATGATCGAATGTCATATGACCGTACAATCGCCGCGCGCCAGACTGCCCGCGCGCTGATCGAAGTTGAGGCCGTGCTGGTCAACACGGACAAGCCTTTTATCACCACAGCGGGATGGGCTTCCCCGGTCTACATCGATATGCGTCGAATTATCTCTTTTCCGAGGCTCCGCCGCCGCCTGGTCGATTTCGCGACGCAGACGATCGAACGGGACATTGGCTATGAGTCCCTTGATGTGGTCGCGGGCGGCGAAACCGCCGGCATCCCCTTTGCGGCCTGGATTTCCGACAGTCTGATGCTGCCGATGCAATATGTGCGGAAAAAACCGAAGGGATTTGGCCGCAATGCGCGCATCGAAGGCCATATCGCCGATAATGGCCGCGTCCTGCTGGTCGAGGACCTGGCGACCGACGGGGGATCGAAGAAGGACTTCGTGCAGGCGTTGCGCGAATCCGGTCAACGCTGCAACGATGTTTTCGTGTTTTTCTTCTACGATATTTTCGAGGGTGCGCGCGAGGAACTGGCGGCGATGGATATCCGTCTCCATTATCTTGCAACGTGGCGCGACATTCTGGCCGTTGCGCGTGAGCATGGCTACTTTCCGGCGCGAGCGCTTGATGATGTGGAGTTGTTCATCGCTGATCCGGTTGCATGGTCGGCCGCGCATGGCGGCGCGACCCGGGCGAAAGGTTGACGGCGCCAAAGGGGCGATATTTGGCGCAGCCGCCCTGCCCGCCCGGTTTCGCAACGCGCCGCCGGTCAGGACGAAGCCGCTTCCCGGATGCGCCGATGAAGAAACGCTATGCAATTCCCGCGATTCTTGTCGTTGGTCTTGCCGGCGCTGCGCGCGGCGGCGAGCTGCCGCCCGGCTTCTCGCGCCTGTCCGATATCGCACCCGACATCACACAGGAAATGCGCTATGCGCGCGCCAATAATTTTACCGGTCGGATCGTCGATGGCTATCGCGCGCCGCAATGCTGGATGAAAACAGAAGCCGCCCTCGCGTTGGCGCAGGCGCAGGCGGCGGCCCGCGCGCGTGGGTTTTCGCTCGTCGTCTATGATTGCTATCGACCAGAACGCGCTGTGCGGGCGTTTGTTGACTGGTCGCGAAACGCGGATCAATCGACAAAGAAAGAATATTTCCCCGGGATCGCGAAAGATAAATTGTTCGCGCAGGGCTACATCGCCGAACACTCGGCGCATTCCACCGGTCTTGCGGTCGATATTGGGGTCGTCGGCTGGCGCTTTGGCACCCCGTTCGATTTTTTTGATCGTCGATCGTGGACGCAATCTGCCGTCGGGGCGCAGGCGCGCGCGCATCGCGACGCGCTCGTCGCCGTCATGCAATCGGCGGGTTTCACGAATTATCCGCGCGAATGGTGGCATTTCAGTTTTGGCGATCCGCAAAATGCGCCGGCCTATGACGTCGAAATTCAGTAGATCCACGCCGCCCCGCCAGACTTCCGGCTGACGATGCGCCCCGACGTCCTTGCCCCTTTCTTTGGTCGCGTCGCCGCCCTCCCTGGCGTCGGCCCCAAAACCGCGAAACTTTTCGACCGTCTCCTTGCGCGCTCCGGCGCCGAAGCCCGCGTTGTCGACCTGCTTTTCCACCTTCCCGCCAATGTCATCGATCGGAGCGTGCGCCCGACTATTGCGGAGGCGCCCCTTGAAACAATGGTGGTTTTACGCGCGCGTGTCATCGAACATCGCCAACCGCAGGGGCGCTATACAAAATCGCCGTATCGGGTTCTTGTGGAGGACGGCACCGGCGACATCGAACTGGTTTTCTTTCTTGCCAATCCGGACTGGATCGCCCGCAGCCTTCCGATCGGCGAAACCCGTTGGATCTCGGGTCGCATCGAGCTTTACGACGGGCGGCGGCAAATGGTTCATCCCGACCGCGTCCTTGACGACGCGGGGTTCGCCCGTCTCCCGACGTTTGAACCGGTTTATGCGCTGACAGAAGGCCTTCAATCGCGTTACGTAATACGTGCAACGGATGAAGCGCTCAGGCTACCGCCATCGCTGCCGGAATGGCAGGATCCGAGCGTGCTGGCCGCCAATGGGTTGCCGACCTTTGCCGACGCGTTACAAATAGCCCACCGTCCGGACAGCGCGAAAGCGCTCTCGCCTCAGCACCCGGCGCGACAGCGGCTGGCGCTTGATGAGCTGTTGGCGACGCAGCTTGCGCTCCGGCTCGTGCGCACCCGCATGCGACGACTTGCGGGTCGGGAGAATTCCGGCGATGGCCGGCTATCCCGGCTCATCGAAGCGGCCGTGCCCTTTGCCTTGACGGGCGCCCAGAAAAGAGCGCTTGCCGAGATACGCGCCGATATGGCTTCGGATACACGGATGCTGCGCCTCTTGCAGGGCGATGTCGGCTCCGGCAAGACGATTGTCGCCGCTCTCGCAATGGCCAGCGTCGTCGAATGCGGGCGACAGACCGCGCTGATGGCGCCAACAGAAATTCTTGCGCGTCAACACATTGAACGTCTTGAGCCCCTTCTTGGCGCCGCTGGCATACGCACCGCATTATTGACCGGCCGTCTCAAGGCATCGACGCGCACGGCCCTGCATGAAGCGATCGCGACCGGGCAAATCGATGTGATTATCGGTACGCACGCCCTTGTACAAAGCGATCTTGAATTTCGGGATCTCGGTCTCGCTGTCGTCGATGAACAACATCGCTTCGGCGTTCAGCAACGCCTCGCCCTCGGGGCGAAGGGCGCGGCTGTCGATATACTTGTTATGACCGCCACGCCTATTCCCCGCACACTTGCCTTGACCGCCTTTGGCGACATGGACTGCTCAGTCCTCGACGAAAAGCCGCCGGGTCGGCAGCCGATTGCAACGCGGGCCCTACCGGTTTCACGGATCGGCGAGATTGTCGCCGGATTACAACGCGCACTGACGCAGGGCGCGCGCGCCTACTGGATTTGTCCGCTTGTCGAAGAAAACGAAGATCTCGATCTTGCCGCTGTTGAAGCGCGCGCAGCCGATCTGCGACATTATTTCGGCGATGCCGTCGGACTCGTTCACGGACGAATGAAAGGTCCAGAGAAAGACGCTGCGATGGAGTCTTTCCGAAAGGGTGAAACGCGTATTCTTGTCGCCACAACGGTCATCGAGGTTGGCGTCGATGTTCCGGAAGCAACTATTATGGTCATTGAACATGCCGAGCGTTTTGGCCTTGCACAGCTTCATCAATTGCGTGGCCGCGTCGGACGCGGATCAGGCGAGTCAAGCTGCCTCCTCCTCTACAAGGGACCCCTTGGCGAGATGGCGAAAGCGCGCCTCCTCGCGCTACGTCAGACCGAAGATGGGTTCCGTATCGCGGAAGACGATCTGCGCCTACGCGGCGAGGGGGAAATTCTCGGCACACGCCAGGCTGGGCTACCGGGCTTTCGGCTGGCTGATCTCACCGCCCATGCGCGGCTTCTCGCGATCGCCCGTGATGACGCCGAACTTATCCTGCGCCGCGATCCCGACCTTTCCGGGCCACGTGGAGCAGCGCTGCGAACCCTGCTCTATCTCTTCGAGCGGGACGAGGTGATCCGCCTTCTTCGCGCCGGATAAACCGGCCCTTTGAACGGCTCACAAAGTCCGATCAGCGAGACGCGGCAGACGCGAAATCGCCATGCCGGCAGCCTCACGCGCGTGCGCAAGTTCATATTGCTGCTGCGCCTGCATCCAGATCTCCGGCGTTTCGTCGAACCAATGGCCCAGCCGCAGCGCCGTGTCAGCCGTCACGCTTCTCTGGCCGTTGATGACCGCCGTCACCCGATTGACGGGAACATTGATATCGCGCGCCAGATCGGAGGCGGTTAAGCCGTGTTCCGCGAGTTTCTCCGCGAGACGCCGACCGGGATGAGGAAATCTTTCAATTGGTTCTCCGGCCTTTCGCGATGTCGCGCGCGGCGTAATCGTCCGTGGCCGACCAATCGGCTTTTCCGATCGCGGCGGCGCAAGCACAGGACCCGGCGGCATCGACGCGATCGACGCCTCGCCGCGCGTCATCCGGCGGTTGGGAAACGCACCCTTGAGAAACATTCGCGTCAATGCGTCCCGATATGCGCTCATTATTCCACTCCGCGTTCGCTACCGCGCGACGGCGTCCTTACGCCCTGGATAACTCCGCGGATGGACCGGCCGCCCATCCCGCAGTTGTTTCCGCGATGAAATCACTGAGCCGACCGGCACCGATCGCCTCGCGTAAGCCGCACATCAGAAATTGATAATAGGCCACATTGGCTTGCGTCAGCAACATCATGCCGAGGATTTCGCCTGCCTTCACAAGATGATGCAGATATGCGCGCGAATAGTCGCGCGCGGCGGGACAGTCAGACCCGGGATCAAGCGGCGACGGGTCTTCAGAAAAGCGCGCATTTTTCAGGTTCATCGGTCCGAACCGCGTATAGGCCAAACCATGGCGGCCCGCGCGTGTCGGCATAACGCAATCGAACATGTCAACGCCGCGCAAAACAGACTTCATAATATCATCCGGCGTTCCGACGCCCATCAGGTAATGTGGCCGCGCATCCGGTAAATGCGGAATGGTCGTTTCAAGCATCTCCAGCATGACCGCCTGCGGTTCGCCCACGGCGAGACCGCCGATCGCGTAACCATCAAACGCCATGCCGGCGAGCGCCCGTGCGCTTTCAACGCGAAGCGCCCTGTCATCGCCGCCCTGCACAATGCCGAACACACCCCTGCCCGGTTGCTCTCGGAAGGCCTTGCGGGAGCGCTCCGCCCACCGCAAGGAAAGTCGCATGGCGCGTTCCGCTTCTCCAGCCGCGCAGGGAAGACGCACACATTCATCGAATTGCATCTGAATATCCGAACCGAGGAGATCCTGAATCTCCATCGACCGTTCGGGCGACAGATGGTGTTTTGAACCGTCACTGTGGGACTGGAACGTCACCCCATTCTCGTCCAGCTTGCGCAGCTTCGAGAGCGACATGACCTGAAAGCCGCCGGAATCAGTCAGAATCGGAAAAGGCCACCGCATAAACTTGTGAAGGCCGCCGAGGCGAGCGACACGCTCGGCGCCTGGCCGCAACATCAAATGATACACATTACCGAGGATGATATCCGCGCCCGTCGCGCGCACATCCGGGCTAAACATCGCCTTGACGGTCGCCGCCGTGCCGACAGGCATGAAAGCCGGCGTCCGAATGACGCCGCGCAGCGTCTTTATCTCTCCGACCCGTGCGGCGCCATCACGTGCGTGGATGGAGAAATTCAGGGATTCGCTCATTCGATTTCCCTCGTTCCCGGGCGGGCGAGCTTCACGATGCGATACAACCCGTTGTCTTGATCATTGAAAAACACCCGGAAATCTCCGTTTATGAATATTTCCGTATCTCGTAAATCGGTACGCCATGAATAACAGGCGGGGCCGCCAAAATCGATGCGGCCATCCCGCCGCAAAATAAAGGGCCTCGGAGACGCCCCATCAAGATCGAAGGCCCCGAAGAGATCGTGCCGGGACGCAACGCGCCCCCCGGATAAAGCGAGATCAATCGTCAGCGCCGCCGTCGTCGGATCGTCGCGCCACAGGGCCCGCAACCGCCAGGGACCATCCGAATTCATCGACTGGCGCAATGCAACAGACAGGCGTCGCCATAGGAAAAGAACCGATATTCATGCGCGATCGCGTGGGCATAGGCGTCCTTCATCCGGTCAAGTCCGGAGAAGGCGCTGACGAGCATGAAGAGTGTCGAACGCGGCAGGTGAAAATTCGTGAGCAGCATATCCACGCCGCGAAAACGATAGCCAGGCGTTATGAAAATATCGGTTCGATCAGCGTAGGGCATAATGACCCCGTCCGGATTTGCGGCGCTTTCCAGTGTTCGCAGAACCGTCGTGCCAACCGCGATAATGCGCCCATTCGCGGCGCGCGCCGCGTTGAGCGCCGCCGCTGTCTCCGGTTCGATGCGGGCGAATTCCGCATGCATTTTATGCGCCTTTGTGTCCTCGGCTTTTACCGGCAGGAAGGTGCCGGCGCCCACATGCAAGGTTATATGATGGAGCGAGACGCCTCGCGCGGCGATGGCGTCCATCAGCGCCGGCGTGAAGTGGAGCCCGGCGGTCGGCGCCGCCACCGCCCCGGCCTCCCGGGCGTAAATTGTCTGATAGTCAGTTTCATCGCGATGATCGGCCGCGCGCCGACCCGCAATATACGGCGGCAATGGAATGACGCCGATCCGCTCAATCGCAGCATCGAGTTCATCCCCGCTCACATTAAACCGAAGGACAATCTCACCGGCGTCTCCGCAAGCAATAATTTCTGCCCCCAGCGCATCCGCACCGAAGATAACGCTATCCCCCGCTTTCAATTTTTTTGCGGGCCGCGCCAGCGCCCGCCAGCAGTTGGCGTCAAGACGTTCGATCAATGTGGCGTGGAAATTGGCTTCGAGCGATCCGCGCAGCCGTCGTCCCGAAAGTTGCGCGCGGATAACGCGCGTATCGTTCACGACAAGCGCATCGCCGGCGCGCAGATGGTTCGGCAGATCCCGGATGATATGATCCTCGAAGCTACCGGTTTGGGGCGCAACCAGCAATTTTGCGCTGTCACGCGGTTCGGCCGGACGCAAGGCGATGCGTTCCGGCGGCAGCTCGAAATCGAAAAGATCGACGCGCATTTCGACATTTACGCCTGGCGTAATGATGGCCGACGCGCGGGCCGGCCATCCTCGATGTCACGCAGCAGGAGTGCCGGAGAGCGTCGCCCGCACAATGCGATCGGGATCGCGCACCGGCTCGCCACGCTTGATCTGATCGACATTTTCCATGCCCGATATCACTTCACCCCAGACCGTATACTGACGATCAAGGAAACGTGCGTCATCGAAGACGATGAAAAACTGCGAATTTGCGGTGTCCGGGTGCGAAGCGCGCGCCATTGAGCAAACGCCGCGCACATGTGGCGCGGCGTTGAATTCCTGATCGAGGTTTGGATATTTTGAGCCGCCCGTGCCTGTGCCATGGGGGCAACCGGTCTGCGCCATGAAGCCATCAATCACGCGATGGAAAGCGACACCATCATAAAAGCCTTCGGAAACGAGCTTCCGGATCCGCTCGACATGTTTTGGCGCGAGGTCGGGACGAAATTTGATGACGACCGGTCCCTTGGTTGTTTCCAGCGTCATCGTATCAGCGGCTTCAGTCATTTGAACTCCAGATGCGAAAGTAACGAGAATCCCGGCACGGCGGCGCGGGGCGGAAGCAGCGCTCAGCTATCGTCGCCGGCGACCCGCATTTTGATGATCTTGTCGGGATTTTCGACCTTGCCATTATCGGCCTTCGAGCCCTTCTTGATCTTGGCGACGACATCCATGCCCGAAACCACTTCGCCGAAGACCGTATATTTACCGTTGAGCTGTGGCTGATCCGCAAAGCAGATGAAGAACTGGGAGTTGGCCGAGTCCTTGTCGCCGGGGTCCCGGGCCATGCCAAGCGTGCCGCGCGTAAAGGGCGCATCGCTGAATTCCGCCTTGAGATCAAGGTATCGCGAGCCGCTCATGCCGGTGCCGGTCGGATCGCCCGCCTGCGCCATAAAGCCGTCGATCACGCGATGGAAAACAATGCCATCATAAAAATGCTCTTTCGCGAGCTTCTCAATCCGCTCGACATGTTTGGGCGCAAGATCAGGCCGCAGCCGGATCGTGACGCGGCCATCCTTTGTATCGAGATAGATCGTATGATCGTCTGCAGCGCCGGCGGGCGCGGCAAGGACCATCACAGCTGCGCAAGCCAGCGCGGCGAAGGTGAAACGGCGGGTGATGTTCATTGAGCCTCCCTGTCGGCTATTTTTCGCGCCTTTCAAGGGCGCGTTTGAGCGCTTCGACGGAAGCGGGCGGCGCGAAGGCCGACACGTCGCCGCCAAGCGCCGCAATCTGGCGCACGAGGGTGCCGCTGATGTGCCGCGACCCCGGCGCGGCCGGCAGGAAGACCGTTTTGATCTCCGGAGCCATCGCTCCGTTCATGCCAGCCATTTGCATTTCATAGTCGAAATCCGTGGCGTCGCGCAAACCGCGAAGGATCGCGCAGGCGCCGTGGGCGCGCGCAGCCGCCACAAGAAGACCGTCGAAGGCCGCCACCTCAATCTGCGCCGGCAGGCCTGCGCATGCGGCGCGGATCGCTTCCGCGCGTTCGTCGAAACCGAGCCATGGGCTCTTGCCGGGATGCACGCCGATCGCAACCACGATTCGATCGAAAAGCCGCGCCCCCTGCCCGATCACGTCGAGATGGCCATTGGTCAACGGATCGAATGTGCCGGAATAAAGAGCTGTTCGGGTCATGGGCCCCAGTGCGGCAGGTTATTTTCCGAGCGTATCCCTGGCGCATGCTTTCACGAAAGCCTTGCGCGCCTTACCGTCGAGTTTTTTCTCGGTCGCCGCGTCTTCACAAAGGGCTGTGGCAGCCTTTTGCTGGCATTGCCCCATGAATTTTTCGAGGTCGGCCGTTGCAAT
>CAZJAY010000038.1:0-1044 GCA_964543915.1 uncultured Methylocystis sp.
GCGGTCATCGATAAAAATCTGCGGCACGGTCGTGCGGCCCGCCGCGCGTTCGGCCATTTTCTTCCGACCTTCCGGATCGCCGGCCACCGAAATCTCGTGGTATTCGGCCCCTTTGTCGGCGAGCAGTTTTTTTGCCGCGATGCAGTAGGGACAGGTGGGCGTCGTATAGATCTCGATAAAGGCCATGTCCGGTCCGTCGGTTTCCCCGGCGCGGGGTATAGTTGCTTTTTCAGCTCCCTGCCACCGCCCGGGCGAAGACGAGGAGATCGACCGCAGAGACGCCGGCTTTCAGAAGCGCGCGGCTTGCGGCGTTTGCTGTCGCGCCCGTTGTCAGCACATCGTCCACGAGCAGAATGTTTTTGCCGCGCAGTTGCGCCGCGCGGGCGTCGTCGACGCGAAAAGCCCCTGAAAGATTGGCGATGCGTTGGGCGCGCGAGAAGCCGACCTGTGTCGCTGTCGGCTTCACCCGCATCAGGGACATCGTGTCGAGCGGCGCGCCGCTCTCGCGCGCAATCACCCGGGCGAGCGCGGCCGCCTGATTAAATCGTCGGGCGAAAAGGCGCCGCCGATGCAGAGGCACAGGCACGATGAGGTCGGCGTCCGCGAGCAGCGCGGCGCCAGCCCGCGCCATCCATCGGCCGATTGGCTCGGCGAGATCCATCCGGTCGCGGTATTTCAGCCGGTAGGCGAGGGCGCGCGCGCCGTCGCTATCGTAGCGCGCGACAGCGCGCGCGCGTCTGAACGCCGGAGGGTTCGCCGCCGCTTCCGGCGAGACGAGCGCGCCCTGTCCGAGTTCGCGTTCGAAAGGTGCGCCCAGCCGTTCGCAGAAGGGCGCTTCGATAAAGCCGATTTCGCGCCAGCAGTTCGCGCAGAGCCCGCCATGGTCCGCGACGGCCGACCGACAGACAAGGCAGGCGGGCGGATAGACGACATTGAGCAGCCGGGTCCCGGCCCGACGGAGAATAGCGCCGCTCGCGCTGATCACGCCAGAAGGCCGCCCGCTGTCGGCGCGAGCGGGTTGTCGACGAGCGCAGCGGCGTCCGG
>CAZJAY010000038.1:1054-8795 GCA_964543915.1 uncultured Methylocystis sp.
ACGAGGGAAGCGTAGAGCGATTGGACGAAGCTTT
Organism: uncultured Methylocystis sp.; assembly: GCA_964543915.1. Lineage (GTDB taxonomy): Bacteria > Pseudomonadota > Alphaproteobacteria > Rhizobiales > Beijerinckiaceae > Methylocystis. Next base: position 1,089 of record CAZJAY010000038.1, read on the forward strand.
CGTCGAGATCCTTCAAAATAAAGACAATACGCGTGCGATGGTCGTTGTCCGGCCATGCATCGAGTCGATGCGGCGGATGAAATACATGCTGCACGCCGTGGATCGCCACCGGTCGGGACGGATCGTCGGACAGGGCGACAAGACCTTTGACGCGCAACAGACGCGGTCCATGCGTGCCGCGTAAAAGTTCAATGAAGACTTCGAAGGCGTCCGGCGAAAAGGGCCGCGCGCCGGTCAGGCAGAAAGCCCGGATATGTTCGTCGTGCCGATTGACGTCATGCTTGTGTTCATGGGCGTGGCCGTGACGATGTGCCGCCGCATGCGACCCGTCTTTCGCTGCGTCATGTCGATTGGCTTCGGCTTCCGCCACCGCCTCCGCATTCAGCCATTCTCTTACCCGTGGGGTTTTGGCGTCGGGCGCATACAGGCCGCAGTCGAGCAGCTGCGCGGGCGTCGCCGCGCCGGCCGCCGCGTCAAGCAGACGCGCGCCCGGATTAAGCGTAGCGAGCCGCGCCCGGAGCGACTGCGCGCGCGCGGCTCCCTCTGGCAAATCTGTTTTCGTCACGACGAGCCGGTCCGCGACCGCCGCCTGTTTCACTGCTTCGCTATGGGCGTCAAGCGTGGCTTCGCCATTGATCGCGTCGACGACCGTAATGACTCCGTCGAGTCGATAGCGCAACGCGAGATAAGGATGCGCCATGATCGCATGGAGAATCGGCGCGGGATCCGCGAGGCCGGTCGTTTCCAGAATGACACGGCGAAAGGCGCGGATCCGTCCATTATCCAGCCGGCGCAGCAGATCTTCGAGCGTTTCGACGAGATCGCCCCGGATCGTGCAGCAGACACAGCCGGAGTTCATCAGCACCATGTCGCCGTCAATCTTCTCAATGAAGAGATGATCGAGGCCGACGTCGCCGAATTCATTGACGAGAACGAGGGCGTCGGCGAGTTCCGGCGCACTGAGAAGATTGTTCAGTAACGTCGTTTTGCCCGCCCCCAGAAAGCCGGTCACGACTGTGAGCGGAAGCGGCGGCGGCGGACGCCGGGCGGACGCCGGAAGTCCGGTCACTGCGGGCGTGCTTCGGCCGACGGCGTCGCGGCGGTCTTCGCGCGCGTCCCGCGGACGGGGGTCGCTTTCGCCGAAGCGGCCGTTGTTTTCGCCGCGTCCGTCGGACGCGTGGCGCTTTTCGTTTTCGCGATTTTCCCGGCTCGCGTCGCCGTCGCAGGCGGCGAGTCCGCGCTCGTCGTTGCGTTATCGTCAAGCGAAGCCGGCGTCGCCGCTGCGGTTGTTCGGCTGTTTGGCGGGCGTTGTTTGCTCGCCTTGCGTCCGCGCGGCATGGGCGCGGCATCGACGGCCGATCCGGTTTCAACCGGTCCGGAATAGGCCGCAAAGTCAGTCTGTTCGCCGATCTGGGCTCCAGGAGCCCGCGCCCGCGCCGTCGGTCCCGAATAGCCCGGCGCGCGCCCGACATAGACGTTAACGGGCTGGAAGCGCGGACGTGGCAGTTGTGCGATGTCTCTGGCGCTCAAACGTTGTTGCTGCGCGCCGCCCAATGTATCGAGCAGCGGAATCCCCATGCCGGACGACGATCCCGTCGGCGCGGACAATTCGTCGACCTCCGCCATGAACTCGGCCATAGCCGGGCCGCGATTTCGGCAAACGCTGTCGCGCATGTCCGGCGCCGCCGTCGGGCCGGCGGCCGGCAAAGCGGCAAGCGCGCCGAGGCTCTGGTTCGACTGGAACCCACGATCGAGCAACGCCGCTACTTTGGCGGTGCGGGCGTTGGCCGAAGGCGCGCCGAGAACCACCGCGATCAGGCGCTGACCGCCGCGCGTCGCCGAAGCGACGATATTGAAGCCGGCCGGGCAGGTGAAACCGGTCTTCATCCCATCCGCGCCGGGATAGCGGCCGAGCAGTCCGTTATGCGTTTGCGTCACGCTGCCGCCGATCCGCATCGCGCCAATGTTGTAGAGCGACGAATATTCAGGAAAATGGGTAAGCAGCGCACGCCCGAGAATGGCGAGATCGCGTGCGGAGGTGACCTGTCGCGCGTCAGGCAGGCCATTTGGATTGACCCAGTTCGACTGGGTCATGCCAAGCGACGCCGATGCGCGGTTCATGTCGTCGGCGAAAGCCTCCACCGAACCCGACACGCCCTCGGCGATCGCGACGGCGATGTCGTTCGCGGATTTGACCATCAGCATGACGAGCGCGTTGTAGAGCGTCACTTCTGAGCCCGCGCGGAAACCCATCTTCGACGGGGCCATACGCGTCGCGCGCGGCGACATCATAATCGGCGTGTCGAGCGTGATACGGCCGGCGCGCACCGCGTCGAGCGCGACATAGGTGGTCATCAGTTTGGTTGTCGAGGCGGGAAACCACGACTGCGTCGCCTGATCCTGGGACAGGATTTGCCCGGAGGCGACATCGACGACCAGATAGGGCGTCGCGTCCGCGCCCACTGTCATGGTTGCGATCAACAGGGCGGCGATTGCGCCAATTCGACGAATTGTCCTGCTGCCCCTCATCTGCCCCTCTCGATGAAGCCGGTATAGACGCGCGCCGCAATAAACCTGTCGCCGCAAGACTATGATCGCCGCACTATCGAACAAATGTGGCCGCAAATTGATGAGCGCGGGCGTTGCGCCGCCCGTTTTTTGTTGACGGGGGCGACGTTCCGACGCGTGGCGACTCTCGATAAAGTCGAGACGAAAAAGGGTCGATGTGCTAGAGGAAGACGTATGGCGGTGGCCTGTTGAAGCCGCCGCACGCAGGCGTCCCGACCGATTTGCGGTTTCCCGATTCCGGAAAACCCGGTTGCCGACGACGGAAATCCGGAAGTGATCGAAAAACTCGAATTCCTCATTACGGTCGCCAGCGAAAAGAGTTTTTCGCGCGCGGCCGAACTCTGTGGCGTCACCCAGCCCACGCTTTCCGCCGGGATCAAGCAACTTGAGGATACGCTCGGCGTGTTGCTCGTTAACCGATCCTCGCGGTTCCATGGCCTGACTCCGGAAGGCGAGCGCGTTCTCGACTGGGCCAAGCGTATCGTCGGCGACGCGCGCGCCATGAAGCAGGAGGTTCGGGCGCTCCGGGAAGGGCTCTCCGGCCAGCTGCGGATCGCGGTCATACCAACGGCGCTGGGCATTGTGACAAAGCTGACGGAAGCCTATCGGCGCCGGCACGCCAGCGTTCGGTTCTCTGTGATCTCGGCATCGTCGACAGACGTGTCTACAATGCTCGAAAATCTCGAGATTGACGCGGGCATCACCTATCTCAACAACGAGCCGCTCGGTCGCGTACGCACGATGCCGCTCGGCGTCGAACGCTATCTCTTGCTCACGCATGCGCGGAACCCGCTTGGCGACCGCGCCGGCGTCACCTGGTCCGATGTGGGCAGGATCGATCTTTGTCTACTGACGCCGGACATGCAAAATCGCCGGATCATCGAGCAGCTGCTCCGGAATGCGGGCTCCGAGCCCGTGCCGATTCTCGAATCGAACTCGGCGATTCTTCTCTTCGACCACGTGAAGTCGGGGCGTTGGGCGACCATCCTGCCCGAAAAGCTCGCGCGAACTCTCGGCGTATCCGAACCTCTGCGCGCGATTCCGATTGTCGAGCCGGAGGCTGTTTACGAAATCGGCCTGATCTGGCCGCAGCGCGATCCGACGACGCCTGCCGTCTCGGCGCTCGTGGCCGAGGCCCGGGCGCTGGCCGATGCGGGTGCGTTCGCCGATTGATAGCAAGGCTCTATCGCGCAACGAAACCCCGCTATTGATCGGGCGCCGCTTTTCCGGCACTGTTTAAGAAACGATCCAAAAAAGGGCGCAAATCATCCTGTCGCCCGGGAAGGGAAGAAATGTCTGGCGCTGCTCCGTATAACGAGGCGCGGGCGCGGGAGATCATCGAGGCCCATCTGGGTCTCGAAGGTCCGGCCCTGCCCATTCTCCATGCGATCAAGGAAGAGTTCGGCTATGTGCCTGAGCCCGTCGTCCGGGAAATGGCGACGGCGCTGAACGTGACCCGCGCCGAAATGCACGGCGTTGTCACTTTCTACCATGATTTCAATCGTGAGCCGCACGGGCGGCATGTGCTCAAGCTGTGTCGGGCGGAATCCTGCCAGTCCATGGGAGCCGAGAAGCTGTTTACGGATTTCATCCGCAAGCTGAAGGTGGAGTGGGGGCAGACGACGCCGGATGGCGCGCTGACGGTTGAGGCGGTCTATTGCCTCGGACTCTGCGCCCACAGCCCGTCAGCCCTGTTCGACGGCGAGCCGATTGGTTGCGTCGATGCGGCCAAGCTTGATGAAATTGTCGCGGAGGCGCGTAGCCAATGACCAGGATTTATGTCCCCCTCGACATGGCGGCCGTCGCAATGGGCGCAGATCGTTTGGCGGAGGCAATCGCGAAAGAGGCCGCCGCCCGTGGGCAGAGCGTAGAGATCGTGCGCAACGGTTCGCGCGGCATGCTGTGGCTCGAGCCCCTCGTTGAGGTCGAAACACCGGCTGGCCGGATAGGTTATGGTCCGGCGAAGGTCAAGGATGTGGCGTCCCTCTTCGACGCCGGTTTCCTGTCCGGCGGGGCCCATGCGCTTTCTGTCGGCAAGGTTGATGATCATCCCTGGATGAAGCGGCAAAACCGCATCACCTTCGCCCGCTGTGGCGTGATCGATCCCCTCTCCATTACGGAATATGAGGCCCATGGCGGCGGCGCGGGCCTCGCGCGCGCGCTTCAGCTGGGTCCGGCTGCGACGATCGAGGAAGTGACGAAATCCGGCCTGCGCGGTCGTGGCGGCGCGGGCTTCCCGACCGGCATCAAATGGAAAACGGTCGCGGATGCGCCGGCGGATCGTCGGTATGTCGTCGTGAACGCCGACGAGGGCGATTCCGGCACATTTGCCGATCGCATGATCATGGAGGGCGATCCCCTGTCCCTCATCGAGGGCATGATTATCTGCGGCTATGCCGTGAATGGATCGAAGGGCTATGTGTATCTGCGCTCGGAGTATCCGCAGGCTGCGCAGGTGTTCCAGGCCGCGATAGACGTCGCCCGCGCCGCCGGCTGGCTCGGCGACAACGTGCGCGGCTCGGGATTCAGATTCGACATTGAGCTGCGTATCGGCGCGGGCGCCTATGTCTGCGGTGAGGAGACGTCGCTGCTCGAGAGTCTCGAGGGCAAGCGCGGGATCGTTCGCGCCAAGCCGCCGCTTCCCGCCCATGAGGGCCTGTTCGGCAAGCCGACGGTCGTGAACAACGTGCTCTCGATGGCGACGATCCCGATGATCCTCGAGAAGGGCGCTCAACATTATGCCGATCTTGGTGTTGGCCGTTCGCGCGGAACGATGCCGATCCAGATCGCGGGCAATGTGAAATATGGCGGTCTTTTCGAGACCGATTTCGGCATCCCGCTCGGTGAACTCGTCAACGACATCGCCGGCGGCACACGTTCCGGGCGCCCCGTCCGCGCCGTGCAGTGCGGCGGTCCGCTTGGCGCCTACTTGCCTGTTTCCTTGTTCGATCTGCCCTTCGACTACGAGGCTTTCGCGGCGAAGGACAGCCTGATCGGCCACGGCGGCCTCGTCGTGTTCGACGACACGGTCGACATGGCGTGGATGGCGCGCTTCGGCATGGAATTCTGCGCGATCGAGAGCTGCGGCAAATGCACTCCGTGCCGGCTTGGATCGACCCGCGGCGTCGAGACGATCGACAAGATTCGCGCTGGCCATAATGTTGAGTCAAATATCGAATTGCTGAAGGATCTTTGCAATACGATGAAGTTTGGCTCGCTCTGCGCATTGGGCGGTTTTGCGCCCTATCCCGTAGAGAGCGCCCTCCGCCATTTCCCCGAGGACTTCCACAAGCAGGCCCTTGAAGCCGCCGAGTGAGGTAGCCGTCATGACGCTTATCAAAGAAACAGATTTCGGCACGCCCGAATCAAAATCGGAAAAGATGGTTACGCTCACCATCGACGGAAAAAGCGTCACGGTTCCCGAGGGCACGTCGATCATGCGCGCGGCGAAGGAGGCCGGGACGGAAATTCCCAAGCTCTGCGCGACCGACAGCATCAAGGCTTTCGGTTCCTGCCGCCTGTGCGTGATCGAAGTGGAGGGGCGTTACGGCACGCCCGCGTCCTGCACGACGCCTGTCGCGCCCGGTATTTCCGTCAAGACTCAGACGCCGCGCCTCGCTGCAATCCGCCGCGGCGTTATGGAGCTTTACATTTCCGACCATCCGCTGGACTGCCTGACCTGCGCCGCCAACGGCGACTGCGAACTCCAGGATATGGCCGGCGCGGTCGGTCTGCGCGACGTGCGCTATGGTTATGATGGCGCGAACCATGTTTTCGCCCGCAACAATGGCGAGGTGAATTTCGACTGGAAGCCGAAAGACGAGTCGAATCCCTATTTCGCCTATGATCCTTCCAAATGCATTGTCTGTAACCGCTGCGTGCGCGCCTGCGAGGAAGTGCAGGGCACGTTTGCGCTGACGATTTCCGGGCGCGGCTTCGACAGCCGCGTGTCGCCGGGCATGGACGAAGCTTTCTTCGAGTCGGAATGCGTTTCCTGCGGGGCCTGCGTGCAGGCCTGTCCGACAGCGACGCTGACGGAAAAATCCGTCATTGCCATTGGGCAGCCGGAACACTCCGAAATCACCACCTGCGCCTATTGCGGCGTCGGCTGCACCTTCAAGGCCGAGATGCGTGGCGAGGAAGTCGTCCGCATGGTTCCGTGGAAGGATGGCAAGGCCAATCATGGCCATAGCTGCATCAAGGGTCGTTTCGCCTATGGCTACGCCCACCATGGCGATCGCATTCTGGATCCGATGATCCGCGAATCGATCAGCGATCCGTGGCGTGTCGTCTCCTGGGACGAGGCGCTGACTTTCGCTGCCGACCGTCTGAATGCGATTCGGGCCAAATATGGCCGCAATTCGGTTGGTGCGATTACGTCTTCACGCTGCACGAATGAGGAAACCTATCTCGTGCAGAAGCTGGTTCGCGCCGGCTTTGGCAATAACAACGTCGACACCTGCGCCCGCGTCTGTCACTCGCCGACAGGCTACGGTCTGAACCAGGCTTTTGGCACCTCCGCCGGCACGCAGGATTTCGACTCCGTCGACGAGTCAGACGTTATTCTGGTCATCGGCGCCAATCCGACCGACGCGCATCCGGTGTTCGGTTCGCGTATGAAGAAGCGCCTGCGGGAAGGGGCGAAGCTGATCGTCGTCGATCCGCGCCGGATCGATCTCGTCCGTTCGCCGCACGTCGAAGCGGATTATCATCTGCCGCTGAAGCCAGGCACCAATGTCGCGATGGTGACGGCGTTGGCCCATGTCATCGTCAAGGAAGGCCTCGTCAACGAGAAATTCGTGCGCGAGCGCTGCGACATGGACGAATTCAACGATTGGGCGAATTTTGTCGCGCTTGAGCGCAACAGCCCGGAAGCCCTTGAATCGGTCCTTGGCGTGCCGGCGGCCGACGTGCGCGCCGCCGCGCGTCTCTACGCCACTGGCGGCAATGCGGCCATCTACTATGGTCTGGGCGTCACCGAGCACTCGCAGGGCTCGACGATGGTCATGGGCATCGCCAATCTCGCGATGGCGACGGGCAATCTGGGGCGTCGCGGCGTTGGCGTGAATCCGCTTCGCGGCCAGTACAATGTGCAGGGTTCCTGCGACATGGGATCTTTCCCCCATGAATTGCCGGGTT
>CAZJAY010000039.1:0-8725 GCA_964543915.1 uncultured Methylocystis sp.
CGCGCTTGCGCCAAGGCCAATCGCGATCGACGACTCGCCGGCGGCGTTGGCCGACCTGCCAAGCGCGAGGGTATCACTGTTTATTGCCCGTGCGTCCACGCCAAAGGCGGCGGCGTTGGACGTGTTGGCAAGGGCGTTGAGACCGATCGCAGCGGCTCTGGCGGCGGTCGCCTGCGCATTGGTGCCCATCGCAACAGCGTTGGCCGCCAATGCGTTCGCATCGCCGATCGCAATTGCAAGTAGACCATTCGTGCTTGCGCTATAGCCCAGCGCGGTCGCCCCCTCGCCCTGGGCGTTGGCGTTGGAGCCAAGGGCCGTGGCGCTTCTGCTATTTGCGACCGTTGAGCTGCCCAGCGCCGTCGCGTACTGCCCGGTCGCATTGGAAAAAGGCCCCACAACGAGGCTGTTCGCGCTATCTGCATTGGATGAGGCGCCGATCGCTACCGCGTAATCGCCACCGGCTCTGGGGGAAAAAGGGTCCACTACGTTTGAGGAATTCCCGCCGATGGCGATCGCATAGCTGGAAAGCGGGGGGGAAATGTTGCCCCCGCCCGCCCTGTATTGCGCCGTCGCCGGACTGGCGAAAGCCACCAGGCCGGCGATCGCGCCCCCCGCAAGCGCGCTGGACGCCAGCAGCCGCGCCGGGATGGATGGCGACCGCGTGACGGCGACGTTGAGGCGCGGGCGTTGCGCGCCCGAAGCGGCGCGGGAGGGGGCGGCGGATGCGCGGCTTTCCCTGACGATCCTCGTGGCGGACATGGCGGCGATCTCCGGAACGGTTTACAATTGACAACACCGTAAATCCAGTTTCGCAGCGCACGCTATAGCCAAGCTTGCGATTCGCCGATTCCGCCGCGCTTTCCCGACCGCTGTGGCTCTTGCGCAACAGTCGACGCCCAATCAAATGGCGTTTCGACCGTGAAACGGGCAAAAAAATATAATTTAGCCGGCATGCGCCACGCGGGCCTCGTTGCGGATGCGCTCGATCATGGATCTCAGGCCGTTGGCGCGCTGCGGCGTGAGATGTTCGGCGAGGCCAAGATTCTCAAAAACCGGCGCCGGATCGAGGGCGATGATCTCGGACGCCGGACGGCCGGAGAAAAGCGCGAGGACAAGGGCGACGAGCCCGCGCACGATCAGCGCATCGCTATCGCCGCGAAAAAACAATGCCGGCGCGCCGGACGGATCGGCGACGCGCGTCGTCTCCAGCCAGACCTGGCTGACGCAGCCGCGCACGCGGTTTTCTTCGTTGCGGGCGTCTTCGGGCAAGGGCTCCAGGGCGCGGCCCAGTTCAATCAGATAGCGGTAGCGATCCTCCCAATCGTCAAGGAGTTCGAAATTGCCGATAATTTCGTCGATATCCGCCGCCATCCGCTTCCCCATGACCGCGCCAGGCCCAACCTTCGCCGTGGATCGGGGCGCGTAATCATCATATAGGGATCAACACCGCCGGAACATCCGCCGTGCGGGAGCCCGGAGGGCGGAAAATGGAGGGTCTGACGGCGACCGTGGACGAGACGGCGCTCGCCGCGACAGAAGCGGAAACCATGTGGGCGCATATGCGCGCCGAGGCCGAAGCGGCGCTCGCCCGCGATCCTGCGCTCGCGCCGCTTTTCCTTGGCGAATTGCTCAATCGCGGCTCGCTTGAGGAAGCCGTTGTGCATCGCGTGAGCGGGCGGCTCGGGGCCGACGCGATCGCCGACGACGCGATCGCCGACGCCTTCTTCGCCGCGCTCGCGCGTGCGCCGGACATCGCCGAGGCTTTCCGCGCCGACATCGCCGCCTGCGTCGCGCGCGATCCTGCCTGTCGGCGCACGATCGAGCCGCTGCTCTTCTTCAAGGGGTTTCATGCAATCGCCGCTGCGCGTCTCGCCCATGCGCTATGGCTGGCCGACAAGCGCGATTTCGCCTTCTACATCCAGAGCCGCGCGTCCGACGCCTTCGGCGCCGACATCCATCCGGCGGCGCGTTTCGGCAAGGGGGTCTTTCTCGATCACGGCACCGGCTTCGTGGTCGGCGAGACGGCGGAAATCGATGATGACGTCTCCATCCTGCATGGCGTGACGCTCGGCGGCACCGGGAAGGCTGCGGGCGATCGCCATCCGAAGGTGCGTCGCGGCGTCATGATCGGGGCCGGCGCGAAAATTCTGGGCAATATCGAAATCGGCGAAGCCTCGCGCATCGCCGCCGGCTCGGTTGTGCTGGCGCCGGCGCCGCCGCATTCGATCATGGCCGGCGTCCCGGCGAAAATCGTCGGCTATGAACCCTCCGACCGTCCGTCGCACGATATGGACCAGTTCCTGCGCGGCCTCGCCTACGACTCGTTCGATTACGGGATTTGACCCATGTCCGCTGCCCGGATCGCGCGACTGCGCCGGCTTCAAACGCTTCTGCAAATCGCGCGGCCGACGGAAATCGTCGACATCGGCGCCAATCCCGTTGACGGCGCGCCGCCCTACCAGATCCTGCTCGATGCAGGGCTTTGCCGCATCACCGGCTTTGAACCCGATCCGGCGGCGCTCGCCGCGCTCGCCGCACGACGATCGGCGCATGAAACCTATTTGCCCTATGCGATCGGCGACGGTTCGACGAAAACGCTCAATCTCTGTCGCTATTCCGGCTGGACCAGCACATTGCGCCCAAGCGCTGCCGCCATCGATGTTTTCCCGGCATTCAGAAACAACGCCGAAGTGATCGGCGAGACGGAGATCGAGACGCGCCGTCTCGACGACATCGCCGAGATCGAACGGATCGATTATCTGAAAATCGATATTCAGGGCGGCGAGTTGGATGTATTTCGGCATGCGACCGACAGGCTGGCCGAAGCCGCCGTGATCCAGATGGAGGTCTCGCTCGTCGGCCTTTACGAAAACCAGCCCTCCTTCGGCGACATAGACGTCGAATTACGCCGTCAGGGCTTCATCCCGCATTGTTTTCCCGCCATCAAAAATTGCATGATCGCGCCGCTGTCGCTCGATAACAACCCGTGGCGCGCGCTCAATCAGGCGATTGAGGCGGATGTCGTCTATGTGAAGGATTTTCGTTATCCTGATCGTCTGTCCGATGAGCAGCTCCGGCAAACCGCGCTGATCGCGGACGGCTGCTACAATTCATTCGATCTTGCGCTGCGCTGCATCGTCAGCCTGCAGGCGCGGGAACGTCTCGGGCGGACGGCGACCGACGCCTATCTGGCGCTCGTCAATGAGGGGCTGCGAGGCGGATGAGGGAAACGCCTCACCGCCCCCTGAATTTCGGTTCGCGCTTTTCCAGAAAGGCCGCGCGGCCTTCGGCGTAATCCTCGCTATCGAAACAGGCGAGCGCGAGCGCGTTGCAGGCCTCGGCGGATGGCGCGCCGGGCAAGCCAGCGGTCGCCCGGATCGCCGCGCGCGCCGCGCGCAATGTGAGCGGCGCATTATTGGCGATGGTTTGCGCGAGCGCGTCGACCGCCCCCTCGAAACTTTCCGGTTCATGAACCTGCGCGAGCAGGCCTGCGGCGAGGGCCTCACGCGCCGTAAGCCGTCGGGCGGTAAAAAACATTTCAAAGGCGCGCTGCACGCCGACGGCGGCGACGACATAACGCATCGCGCGCGGCGGATAACCAACGCCAAGGCGCGCCGCCGGAATGGCGAAAAGCGCCTCTTCCCGCGCGACGCGCAGATCGCAGGCGGCGGCGAGACCGAGCCCGCCGCCCATACAGAAACCGGCAATCGCCGCGATGGATGGGATCGGGAGATTCGAGATCGCATCAAAGGCGCCGGTGTTGGCGGCCTCGTAATCGCGCGCGCCGGCGCTCGTCGCGCGCACGGTGGAAAATTCCGAGATATCGGCGCCGGCGCAGAAAGGCAGGCCCGGGGCGCCGGAGATGACCAGGACGCGCGCCTCCGGCTCCGCCGCCAATGTTTGCATGAGGGTCGGGATCGCGCGCCACATGCCGATATCGAAGGCGTTGCGCTTTTCGCGATTGTCGATGAAGAGGCGCGCGATTCCGCCGGCGAGTTCGAGGCGAAGTTGCGGCGTGGGCGAGGGCAGCGTTTTCATGACCTCATCTCTAGCAAACCGGCGACGGGAAGAAACGTCCGAATGCGCGCGATTTCGATTTTATCGGGATGATTTTGTTGCGAGGCCGGCGGGACTATAAGCGGATCATGACCGGAAACCCCGCATGACCATGGGTCACGACGCCACATCGCGCGCTGGCGCGCCCGATCTGCTGCCCCGCCTGCTCCATCGCGACGGGCTGATGCTCATTATCGACAAACCCGCCGGCGTCGCGGTGCATCGCGGCCCGAAGGGCGGCCCCTGTCTCGAAGACGCCTTCGACTCGCTGCGCTTCGGCTTGCCGCGCGCGCCGGCGCTCGCCCATCGGCTTGATCGCGACACCTCCGGCTGCCTCGCGCTCGGACGCCATCGCAAGGCGCTGGAGCGGCTTGGCCGGCTGTTCCGCGACGGCCGTATCGGCAAGACCTACTGGGCGGTCGTCGACGGCGCGCCGGAAGCCGAAGCAGGCGAGATCGACCTTGCGTTGGGGCGGCTCGACGCTTCACGCGGCTGGTGGCTGCAGCCCGACCCGCTCGGCCTCCCCGCGCGTACCGGCTGGCGCGTACTCGGACGTAGCCAGGACGGCGCCCGCGCCGCCGTCGAATTCACGCCGCACACCGGCCGCACGCATCAAATCCGCGTTCATGCGCAGGCGATGGGCTGGCCGCTCCTTGGCGATCCGGTCTATGGCGCGGGCCGCCGCCCTGACGCGCCGCCGCTCCACCTCCACGCCCGCGCGCTGGTTGTGCCCATCCAGGACAATCGGGAGCCGGTGCGGGTCGTCGCGCCGGTTCCGGCGCATATGCGCGTCGCGCTTTCAGCGTGCGGCGTTGACTACTTTGGACCTGGCGACAGCGGGTCCGCGCCCCATTTGCCAAATGACGGGGAAAGCTTCACGATAAACCCATGAAAACGATTTACGAGACGGGCGCGTCGGCTCTGACCTTCGAAGCGTCAGGACGCGGTGGGGCTGCGGAGGGACGGCGCTTCCATCTTGATCGCGCGCGTCTCGCCGATCTCGCGGAAATGGCCCTTGAGGCGGCGCGACGCGGCGGCGCGACCTATGCCGACATCCGTCTCGGCGAAACGCATCGCGAATACGCCTTCGCACGCGACGAACGGCTTGAGAATTTCGACGAACGCGACCTGCGCGGCTTTGGCCTGCGTGTCCTGCGCGATGGCTCATGGGGCTTTTTCGGAGCCGGACGACTCGATCCCGAAAGCGTGACGGCTGGCGTCGAACGGGCGCTCGACAACGCCCGCGCCGTGCGGGCGATCCAGGCGCAGCCGATCGTATTGGAAGCGCTCCCGGCGCATGAGGCCGAATGGATCATGCCGATGACGACCGATCCCTTCGCGGTCGACGCCGGACGCAAATCCGACCTTCTGCTTTCGATCTGCGCGGCCGCTCGCGACAATGGCGCGGATTTCTGCACGGCGACGCTTTCCCTTGCCCGTGAGGAACGCTTCTTCGCCAACAGCCGCGGCGCGCGAATCCACCAAACCCGCACACGCGTCGCGCCAGGCTTCACCGCCGTCGCGATCGATCGCGGCGCCGGGCGCGTCGCGACCCGCGATAGTCTGACCCCGGCGCGCGGCGCCGGCTGGGAATATCTCGAAAACGCGGGCCTGCTCACAGAGGCGGCGCAGGCGGGCGCCGAGGCGCGCGCCAAGCTTGGCGCGAAAACCGTTGCGCCGGGCGATTATGACATCGTCATCGACCCGACCAATCTGTGGCTCACGATCCATGAAACCGTCGGTCACTCCACAGAACTCGACCGCGTTCTGGGCTGGGAAGCGAATTTCGCCGGGACCTCCTTCATCAAGCCCGAGATGCTGAACCGCTTGCAGTTTGGCTCCGAACTGATGACGATTGTCGCGGACCGGACACAGGCGGGCGCACTCTCGACCATCGGTTTCGACGATGACGGCGCGCCAGCCGCTTCAGCGGCGTTCCCGATCGTCGAAAACGGCGTTTTCCGCAATTTCCAGATGGCGCTTGGTCAGGCGCATCTGATCGGCCTGCCGGCCTCGAACGGCTGCGCCTACGCGGACAGCCCCACGGCCTTTCCGATCCAGCGCATGCCGAATATTTCGCTCGCGCCGAACCCGAACAAATGTTCGCTCGACGATCTGTTCGCCGGGATCGAAAACGGGATTTACGTGGTCGGCGCAGGCAGTTGGAGCATCGATCAGCAACGCGACAATTTCCAGTTCGGCGGCCAGCTTTTCTACGAAATCAAAAATGGCGAACGCGGCGAACTGCTTCGCGACGCCGCCTATCAGGGTCGCACGACGCAGTTCTGGCGGGCGCTTGATGGCCTTGGCGACGTCTCGACCTACCATCTCGACGGCACCTTCACCTGCGGCAAGGCCGAACCGGTGCAAGTCGCGCCGGTTTCGCATGGCAGTCCGCCGGCGCGCTTCCGTAATGTTCGGGTTCTGAACACTAGCAGCGACGCCTGATTCATGTTTTTATCATCGGAAGAGGCGAAACGAATTTCTGAAACGATCCTCGCGCGGTCCGCAGCCGATGGCTGCGTCGTGAAGATCGACGGCGGCGAGGATCATAGCCTGCGCTTCGCGCGCGGCGGCGCGACGACAAATCTCACAACTTCGGAAACGCGCGTCAAAATCGCGTCCCATATCGGCGGAAGGATCGGCTCGGCGACGACGACGAGTCTTGATCCTGAAGATTTGCATGCGACGCGCGCCCGTTCAGAGGAAATCGCGCGCCTGCTGCCGGTCGATCCAGATTATACGCCGCCGCTTGGGCCCCAGGACTACGCGGTCGCAAATCGCTATCACGACGATCCGGAGGCTCTGCGGCTCGATGCGCTGGCGGGTTTGGCCGCGCATGCGATCGATGAAGGCGCGCGCGCCGGGGTCGATACGTTCGGATGCGCCAACGGCGCGCGCCGCTTCGAGGCGTTGGCGACCAGCGCGGGGCTTTTCGCCTATGAGCGCCGGACGGAAATCGATCTCTCCGTAACTGCGCGCAATCGCGCCGACCAGTGGTCGGGCTGGGCCGGCGCGCATGAATACGCCGCCTCCCGTCTTGACGCGCGCGATGTCGCGCAGCGCGCTTGCGTAAAGGCTGCCCGCGACGAGGAGCCAATTGATCTCGAACCGGGCTCCTGGCCGGTGATCCTCGAACCTGAGGCGACCGCTGAACTCGCGTTCTGGACAATTGCGGCCATGGACGCGCGCGCCGCCGACGAGGGCCGCAGCTTCTATGCGCGGCCCGGGGGCGGGTCCCGGCTCGGCGAGGCCGTCTTCGATCCGCGCCTGACAATTCGGCTTGATCCGGCGGACCCGCTCGCGCCCGAAGGCGCTGTCGGCTGGGAGGGCGTGCCGCATCGCGCCCGCGCTTTCGTCGACCGGGGCGTCGTCTCGACGCTTTACCGATCCCGGGCGTGGGCGCGAAAAACCAATGCTGAGCCAATTCCCTTCGGCCGCAATTTCGTGATGGAAGGCGGAAACATCTCGCTCGACGAAATGATCCGGGCGACAAAACGCGGCGTGCTGGTCACGCGCCTCTGGTACACGAACATGGTCGAGCCGAAATCGCTATTGCTCACCGGGCTGACGCGGGACGGCAATTTCCTGATTGAGAATGGCCGCATCGTCGCGCCAGCGCGCAACATGCGCTTCAATCAGCGCCTCGGCGATCTCTTCGCGCATATTACCGCGATGGGTCCGACGACGCGGACATGGCGGGCAGCGGGCGATGGCGCGCCGGCCGCGCCGGCGATCATGATCGACTCGTTCAACTTCTCTTCGAAATCCAGCGGCATCTAGCGGCGCGCCGCCATCGCGACACCGGAGCTTTCGCTATGCGCATTTTGCAATCCCTGCTGGTGGCGTGCTCGCTATTGCTCGCTTTGGTTATGCCCGGCGGAGCCGCCGACAAAGTCCGTCTCGCCACCAACTGGCGGGCGGAGGCGGAACACGGCGGCTTCTATCAGGCGCTCGTTGACGGCACCTATGCGCGTTACGGACTGGACGTCACCATCCTGCCGGGCGGACCACAGCTCAACACGCGCCTGCTGCTGGCGGCGGGCCGGGTGGATTTCGCGATTGGCGGCAATACCGTCGAAATGTTCGACGCCATTCGCCAGAACACGCCGATCGTCACAGTCGCGAGTATTTTCCAGATCGATCCGGTTGTACTGCTTTCGCACCCGGGCGTGGGGCTCGACCGTTTCGAGGATCTGCCGAAAGCCACCGCTTTCGTCGCAAACGATTTACTCGTCACGGCCTGGCGCTGGCTGAAAATGACGCACGGCTTTCGCGACGAAAAGGTCAAACCCTATGGCTTCAACACCGCGCCCTTTCTCGCCGACAAACAATCGATCCAGCAGGGTTATCTGACATCCGAACCCTATTCAATCGAGCGCACCGGCGGCTTCAGGCCAAATGTCTTTCTTCTGCCGGATTATGGCTACAACGGCTACGCCTCGACGATCGATACGCGCGCAGACACGATCGCCAAATCGCCAGATCTTGTGCAGCGCTTCGTCGACGCTTCTATCATCGGCTGGTATAATTATCTTTACGGCGACAATGCCGCCGCCAATGCGATGATCCGGCGCGACAATCCCGAAATGACCGACGGACAGATCGCCTTTTCTCTCGCCGCAATGCGTGAACGCGGCGTTGTGGACTCGGGCGATGCGATTGTTTC
>CAZJAY010000040.1:0-8695 GCA_964543915.1 uncultured Methylocystis sp.
CGACGAGCCGTTCGCGGCCTGGTCGCCGGGCGGCGGCGCTGCGGATGAAGAAGCCAAGACAGTGGCGCGCGCCGTCCGACACATCCACCGCCGAAACCTCAATGTCTTCCGTCGTTCCATGTTCGCCACGCGCGACCGTAGAGAAGTTGCTCACGACGCCATGCGCGTGAAGATTGGCGAAGAGGACATCGACTTCGACGCCTGGTCGGCCGATCCATCTTTCGATCGGCTCGCCGCGCAACCTGTCATCCGACGCAACCTGGGCCAGATCGACGAAGGCGGCATTCGCCATCAGAATCCGCCGGTTGCCGTCAGTCAGCGCGAATGCGTCAGCCATACGTTCGAGAACAAGCAACGCGCCCGCTTTCTCCAGCGAGATGGGCGCGCCCCCGTCAACCCGCGACAATACGACAAGAATGGAATGCGCGCCTTCATTCCGGAACAGGGCCCCCGAGAGGAGGAGGGCCTCGTGTCCGTCCGCCAGCGCGGCATGCACATTATCAACGCGCGGCGCGACGAGAAGCGCCGACACGAAGGACTGCGCGACCCTTCGGCTGGCGTCATCGAAAAGGTCGGTAAAGACGCTGCCGACAATCTTTTTGACGGGTTTTCCGAGCAGCGACTGCGCCGCCGGATTGATCTCGACGATGCGATGGGAGCTCGCGTCGAGGATCAGTATCGCTTCCGAGGCGAGCTGGAATAGCAGGCGATACCTTTTCTCCGCGCTCCGGATGCGCGCATATTCCCGCTCCATTTCCTGCTGCGACTCGACCACCCGCTGCTGGAGCGTCGCAAAGGCCCGAAGATCGCGCCCGAAAACCACTATTGGTCCGTCGGGACGGCTGCGCGCCGCAGCGTAGTTCATCGGCAGATCCCGATCGGTCGTCGGATGATTGATCTGCCGCCAGCGCGGAGCCGCCCCCCGCACCGCTTCGCGGAGCAACGCCTCGACTTTCGGACGGCTCTCGACCGTCACGGTCTCCGACCAGGGCATGCCGATCCAGCCCTTCGCCTCTGTCGCGCCGTTCGCGCCGACCGCCGCATCAAGGACAACGCCTTTCGGATCGAGCACAAGCGTGACATCGGCGGCGGCGGCCAGCAGCGCGCCAACGTCTTCCGCATTCAGTCCGCCGAGGCGGGCGTCGGCTGCGGAAAAACCGACAGGAATGGCGGGAGTCGTGGCGACGCTCACAACGCTGATCTCGCTTTCCGGAAACTGGGAAGTTGATAGAAGTAGTTGAAACCGTTCATTTAAAGACGCGTTTTAATCTTTGTTTCCGTATTGCGTTCAGCACATGCGCCTGGCTTGGGGATTCCCGATGAAAGCCGGCTTACGCTTTCGCTCCGCAATACTGGACCCACAGACTGTCATTTTCCCGACTATATCCGACTCCCGATTGAACAATCAAAGGTTTACGTTGCGTCGCGGGCATTTTGCCCGCCTATTTTTCCCGCAAGCCGGGGGCGGCGCAGCGGTCCGACATCCCAGGATAGCGCATCCTATGATAAATGTCACATAAACCAAACGTCAATTTAGATTGACACAAATGGCCAACGCGCTCTAGATTTCGCAACAGGGTCAGCGCGACTGCGGCGCAGGCGCAGGGCAGTCCGCCTGAAAACCGGGCAAATGCGAGGGAGCGGCATGAGCGATTATCGGCCTCACGATCCCAAACCGCTTTATACCGCCGAGGAGCGTCGGCGCCGCGACGAGACGGTCTGGACGCTCGTTCAGGGCGTGCTCGCGCCCGTTCAATTCATCATTTTCCTGGTCATTCTCGGCCTCGTGGCCCGCTTTCTTCTGACCGGCGAGGGCGAAAAGGCGGCGACGCTCTCCGTTGTCGTCAAGACGATGGCGCTTTACGCGATCATGATCACCGGCTCCAGTTGGGAGAAGGTGGTCTTCGGCCGCTATCTCTTTGCGCCGGCCTTTTTCTGGGAAGACGTGTTCAGCATGCTGGTGCTGGCCCTGCACACGGCCTATCTGGCGGCGCTCGCCTATGGCTGGCTGGAGCCGCGTGGATTGATGCTGCTCGCGCTTGCCGCCTATGCGACCTATGTCGTGAATGCGACCCAGTTTCTTCTGAAACTGCGCGCTGCGCGACTCGATATATCCGCCCGCGTCAACACGCAGATGGAGTGCGCGCCATGAACGCGATGGCGCCCCTTTCCGTAACAGACGCTGGCGGCTGTAACGCGCCGTCGATCGTGCAGGAACGTGGTCAACGTGAGGTTTTTTGCGGCCTTACGGGCATTGTCTGGCTGCATCGTAAAATCCAGGACGCATTTTTTCTGGTCGTTGGCTCGCGGACCTGCGCGCATCTGCTCCAGTCAGCCGCTGGCGTTATGATCTTCGCCGAGCCGCGTTTCGCCACCGCAATTCTCGAAGATCGCGATCTTGCCGGTGTTGCGGATATCGATGACGAACTCGACGCTGTCGTCGACCGTCTTCTGGCCCGCCGCCCGGATATCCAGCTCCTCTTCCTCGTTGGCTCCTGTCCTTCCGAGGTCATCAAGATTGATCTGTCGCGCGCGGCCGCGCGTCAATCGAGAAAATATGCGCCGCGCGTGCGGATTCTGAGTTACTCGGGTAGCGGAATCGAGACGACCTTCACCCAGGGCGAAGACGCCTGCCTCGCCGCGCTCGTTCCGACGCTTCCCCGCACGGCGCCGGGCGCGTCGCGCTCATTGCTTGTCGTTGGCGCGCTGGCCGATGTCGTCGAGGATCAGTTCGCGCGTCTTTTTGAGGCGCTCGGCGTCGCTCCGGTGCGATTCCTGCCCATGCGGCGCGCCGCGGAGCCGCCGCCGATCGGTCCCGATACGCTGTTTCTTCTGGCGCAGCCCTATCTCGCGGATACGGCGCGCGCGCTTGAGGAAAGCGGCGCGCGTCGGATTGAGGCGCCGTTCCCGCTTGGGGCCGAGGGGTCGACGTTGTGGTTGCGCGCTGCTGCGCGGGCCTTCGGCGTCACGGATGCGCACTTTGACGCGGTTGTCGCCCAGCCGCGCGCCCGCGCCGCGCGCGCGCTCGACCACTATCGCCCGTCGCTCGCAGGAAAGCGGATCTTTCTGTTCCCCGACTCGCAGCTTGAGCCCGTGATGGCCCGCTTTCTGGCGCGTGAGATGGGCATGGAAATTGTCGAGATCGGCACGCCTTATCTGCATCGTCGTCACATGGCGGCGGAACTTGATCTCCTGCCGGCCGGCGTTTCGATCGTCGAGGGGCAGAATGTCGAGAAGCAGCTTGATCGCTGCCGCGCCGCGCGCCCCGATCTCATTCTCTGCGGGCTGGGTCTCGCCAATCCGCTTGAGGCCGAAGGCTTTACGACGAAATGGTCGATCGAGCTGCTCTTTTCGCCGATCCAGGGTTTCGACCAGGCCGGCGATCTCGCAGAACTGTTCGCGCGGCCATTGAATCGCCGCACGCGGCTGGAGGTCTAGGCCATGCAGCTCACCCTCTGGACCTACGAAGGGCCGCCGCATATCGGCGCAATGCGGGTCGCGACTGCCATGCAGGGCTTGCATTATGTGCTGCATGCGCCGCAGGGCGACACCTACGCCGATCTGCTTTTCACCATGATCGAGCGGCGCAGCGCCCGTCCGCCGGTGACCTACACGACATTTGAGGCGCGCGATCTTGGTTCCGATACGGCGGCGCTCTTCAAAAATGCAGCGCGTGAAGCCTATGAGCGTTTCTCCCCGCAGGCGATGATCGTCGGGGCGTCCTGCACAGCCGAGCTGTTGCAGGATGACCCCGGCGGTCTCGCCAGGGCGCTCGATCTTCCCTGTCCCGTGATTCCGCTTGAGTTGCCCGCCTATCAGAAGAAAGAGAATTGGGGAGCGGCGGAAACCTTTTATCGCCTTGTGCGCGGCCTTGCCGGGCCACGTCGCGAACGCTCCCCCGGCGCACGTCGAAGCTGCAATATTCTTGGACCGACAGCGCTCGGCTTTCGGTGTCGTGACGACGTGCAGGAAATCGAAAAACTGCTCGCCCAAATCGGCGTCGACGTCAATGTCATTGCGCAGCTTGGCGCCAGTCCCTCAGATCTGACGCGGCTCGGCGATGCTGATTTCAACGTCGTGCTGTATCCAGAGATTGCGCAAACGGCGGCGCAGTGGCTGGAGCGGACGCACGGCCAGCCTTTCACCCGCACGATCCCCATCGGCTTCGGCGCGACGCGCGATTTTATTGCGGAAGTGGCGCGGCTCGCCGAAATCGATTCTGTCGAATCCGGGTGGCGCGAAGCCTCGCGTCTTCACTGGTATTCGCGTTCGTTCGATTCAACCTACCTGACCGGCAAGCGCGTTTTTATCTTCGGCGATGCAACCCATGCGATCGCAGCTGCGCGTATCGCGCGGGAAGAACTCGGCTTTGAAGTTGTGGGCCTTGGCTCCTATTCCCGCGAACTCGCCCGCGAGGTGCGTGAGGCGGCCGCGCGTTACGGCCTCGAGGCGCTGATCACCGACGATTATCTCGAAGTCGAGGCGAAAGTTGCTGAACTTTCACCGGAGCTCGTGCTGGGCACGCAGATGGAGCGGCATATCGCCAAGCGCCTCGGCGTTCCCTGCGCCGTGATCTCGGCTCCGGCGCATGTGCAGGATTTCCCGGCGCGTTACTCGCCGCAAATGGGCTTCGAAGGCGCGAATGTGATTTTCGACTCGTGGGTCCATCCTTTGATGATGGGCCTCGAAGAGCATCTTCTCGCCATGTTCCGCGACGACGTCGAGTTTCATGACTCCGCCGCGCCGTCGCATCTCGGTCCTGCGCCGGCGACCCAAACCGCGCCAACCGCTCCCGCAGTCCCGGTCACAAGCGACATTGTCGTCGTCTGGGCGGCGGATGCCGAGAAGGAACTCAGGAAAGTGCCGTTTTTCGTGCGCGGCAAGGCGCGTCGTAACACGGAAAAATTCGCCGCCACGCGCGGCCTCGATACCATCAACGTCGAGACGCTCTATGAAGCCAAAGCGTATTTCGCACGCTGAGACGGCGACCGTGAAGGTCGTTATCGTGACCATGGACACGCATGTGGCCACGGCGGTGGAGCGCGCCCGTCTGAAGCTCGTTCGGGATATCCCCGGACTTTCGCTCAGCGTGCATGCGGCGTCAGAGTTCACGACCAATCCCCGCGCGCTTGACGCCTGTCGCGTCGCGATCGCCGACGGCGATATCATAATTAACGCCATGCTCTTCCTCGAAGATCATTTCAGGCCGCTGTTGCCCGCGCTCGCCGCGAAACGCGATCATTGCGATGCGATGGTCACGATTATTTCGGCGGGCGAGGTCGCGAAGCTGACCCGTATGGGTCGTTTTGATATGAGCGCGCCCGCTTCGGGCTTTGTTTCGCTTCTGAGACGTTTGCGCGGCGCGCGCGGCAAGGCGGACGCCGCCGGCGCGCGGCAGATGAATATGCTGCGCCGCTTGCCGAAAATCCTGCGCTTCATCCCCGGAACCGCGCAGGATCTGCGCGCCTATTTCCTGACGCTGCAATATTGGCTGGCCGGCTCGGAAGAGAATATGGGCAATATGGTCCGCTTTCTCGTCGACCGCTACGCCGATGGTCCGCGGCGCGGTCTGCGCGGCCAGTTGAATCCGGCGCCGCCCGTGGAATATCCCGACATCGGGCTTTACCATCCTTGCGTGCCCGGCAAGGTCGGCGACAATGTGGAAAAGTTGCCGACGCCTCCGGGCGGCGGCAAGGCTACGGTTGGCCTGCTCGTGCTGCGCTCCTATGTGCTTGCCGGCAACGCCCGTCATTACGACGGCGTCATCGCGGCCATGGAAGCGCGCGGCCTTCGGGTCATTCCCGCCTACGCCACCGGCCTCGACGCCCGGCCCGCCATCGAAAAATATTTTATGCGCGACGGTCGGCCTGTCGTCGATACGCTGGTGTCGCTTAAGGGCTTCTCCCTCGTCGGCGGTCCGGCCTATAATGACGCGAAAGCCGCCGAGGAAATGCTCGCGCGCCTCGATGTGCCCTATATCGCAGCGCATCCGGTCGAATTCCTGACGATGAATGAATGGCGCGCTTCGGAGCGTGGCCTTCTTCCGGTCGAAGCGACAGTGATGGTGTCAATCCCGGAACTTGATGGGGCGACCGGACCGATGGTTTTTGGCGGCCGTTCCCAACATGAAGGGTCGTGCAACGCCTGCGCGCGTAATTGCGTTTTCCCCGAGAGCGACAGCGCCCGTGACATGCAATCCAGCATTGAGCGGGCGGAGATGCTTGCGGCGCGTGTCGAGAATCTGACAATGCTGCGCCGCAAGTCCCGCGCTGCGCGCAAGGTGGCCATCACCCTCTTTACTTTCCCGCCAAATACGGGCGCAACCGGCACGGCCGCCTATCTTTCGGTGTTTGAGTCGCTCCATCGCGTATTGGGAGAAATGAAGCGCAGCGGCTATGATGTCGATGCGCCAGACACTGTCGACGCGTTGCGCGAAGCAATTGTCGAGGGTAATGCCCGACGTCTCGGCGCACAGGCCAATGTGCACGCCAGCGTGTCGGCGGATCAACATATCCGCAGCGAAACATGGCTGTCTGAAATCGAAGCGCAATGGGGGCCGGCGCCTGGTCGACACCAGAGCGATGGCGCCTCAATCCATATCTATGGCGCGCGTTTCGGCAATATTTTCGTCGGTGTGCAGCCAGCCTTTGGCTACGAAGGCGATCCGATGCGCCTGCTTTTCGAGAAGGGCTTTGCGCCGACACACGCCTTCTCAGCCTATTATCGGTGGCTCAGGGACGATTTCGGCGCCGACGCCGTGCTGCATTTTGGCACGCATGGCGCGCTGGAGTTCATGCCCGGCAAGCAAACCGGCCTTTCCGGAGCCTGCTGGCCGGATCGTCTCATCGGCGCGCTGCCGAATTTCTATCTCTACGCCTCCAATAATCCGTCCGAAGGAGTTCTTGCGCGCCGTCGGTCGGCTGCGACCCTGATCAGCTATCTGACGCCGCCGATCGCTAATGCGGGTCTTTATCGTGGCCTCGCCGAGCTGAAAGCGTCCATCGATCGCTGGCGCAGTCTTGATCCGGTCGGGGCAACGGAGCGTGATGCGCTCGCAGAATTGATCCAGGCCCAGGCCGCAGCCGTCGATCTTGCTGCAATGGAACCGCTGTGGGGCGTTGCTGCGGCTGAGAAAATTGCAGAACTCGGCAAGGCGGTGCTTGAGATTGAATATGCGCTCATCCCGCATGGGCTGCATATTGTCGGCGAGCCGCTGACGCAGGACGCGCGACGCGACATGTTGCGTGCGATGGCGGACGCCGCCTCCGACTCAAGTATCGCGACCGAGATGATCGACGCCTTGATGCAGGGCGTCGCACCTGAAAGCCTGACATCCGACGCGACGACGCGTGAAACCCTGCATACGCTCGTCGGGGTCAACGCCGCCTTGCAGGAAGATCATGAACTCGACGCCTTGATCCGCGCGCTTGATGCGCGCTTCGTGCGTCCGGCTCCGGGCGGCGATCTGCTCCGTACGCCCGAGGTGCTGCCGACGGGCCGCAATCTCCATGGTTTTGATCCTTTCCGAATCCCGAGCGCCTTCGCTGTGCGCGATGGCGTTCGCCAGGCCGCTCGTCTGCTGGACCGTCACATGAGCGACGGCGGCGCCTTGCCGGAAACAGTGGCGCTGGTGCTGTGGGGAACCGACAATCTGAAAAGTGAAGGCGGACCGATTGCGCAAGCGCTCGCGCTGATCGGCGCCGAGCCGCGTCTAGACGGCTACGGCCGCCTTGCAGGCGCCACGCTTGTACCGCTGGAGCAACTCGGTCGCCCACGCATCGACGTGATGATCTCGCTCTCCGGGATCTTTCGCGATCTTCTCCCGCTACAGATCCGGTTGCTCGCGGAAGCCTGTCTGCTTGCCGCTTCGGCCGATGAGCCGGTCGAGCGCAATTTCGTGCGCAAACACGCGCTCGACTTTATCGCGCAGCATGGCGGAGATATGGAGACGGCGGCGCTGCGTTTGTTCGGCAATGCGGATGGCGCCTATGGCGCCAACGTCAACGCAATGATCGATGGCGGCGCATGGGAGGACGAGGATCAGCTGGCTGACGCCTATATGCGTCGCAAGGGCTTCGCTTTTGGCGTTTCGGGTCGTCCCGTCCGCAAGGACGACGTCTTGCAGAGCGTCCTTGCCGGCGTCGATCTCGCCTATCAGAACCTCGACTCGGTTGAACTTGGCGTTACCACTATTGATCACTATTTCGATACGCTTGGCGGCGTGAGCCGCGCGGTTCGACGCGCGCAGGGCGAGGCGACGCCCGTCTACATCAGCGACCAGACAAGCAGCGAAGGCGTCGTGCGCACCCTGAACGAACAGGTCGCGCTCGAAACCCGCACGCGCGCCCTCAATCCGAAGTGGTACGAAAGCATGCTCCGGCATGGCTATGAGGGCGTCCGCCACATCGAGTCGCACGTGACGAACACGATGGGCTGGTCGGCGACGACCGGTCAGGTCGAACCCTGGGTCTCTCAACGACTGACCGAAACCTATGTGCTCGACGCCGAAATGCGCCAGCGTCTGGCCGAGCTGAATCCGACCGCTTCCGTCCGGATCGCCAACCGGCTGATCGAGGCGCACGAACGTCAATACTGGGCTCCCGATCGGGAGACGCTCGCAGCGCTTCGGCAGGCGAGCGATGAACTTGAAGATCGCCTTGAGGGCGTGGAGATCGCGGCATGACCATTCCGGTCC
>CAZJAY010000041.1:0-8573 GCA_964543915.1 uncultured Methylocystis sp.
GATGTCGTCGATGTTTTCGAACTCGATCGGGAACGGCAACTGGTTATCGTTCGTCGCGACAACACCGAGCATCTTCTGATGATCGGCGGACCGAACGATGTTCTTGTCGAAGCCAGCATCAGCCGCGTCGAGGGGGTCGTAGGCCGCGCCGCGGGCGCTGCGCCGGCGTGGCCGGCGGGACCGGTTCCGACCGACGCCGACGCGATCGAACCGCCGATCCCGCGCCCTGCGCAGCAGGCCGCGTTGAACCTGCCGCCCGAACTTTTCGAGCCCGAGGCCGCCCAGGAGCCGCCGCCGGCGAGGCCGCCCGCGCCGCCACGGATTCAGCCCGCGCCGCCGGAACCTGTTCGCCCCACGCCGCCCCCGCCGCCGCGCGCGTCGGCGGCGCCTCCGCCACCGCCGCCCGCACCTGCCGGCGGGCCTGTCTCCGGCGCCGTGCCCCCGCGCGCCCCGGCCGCCCCGCTTGTCGCGCCGCGGCCCCCGGTATCTCCGCCGGCGCCCGGCCGACCTGCGCCGCCGCCGTTCCTGGCCCGCGCCCAGCAGCGTCCCCTGACGCCGAAAGCTGAGGGTGAGCGCGTCGCCGCAGCCCCGCCGCCCGCAGGGCAGGAAAACCCGTCGCCGCCAATCCCGCCGCGTCCGGCGCCGCAACCGCGTCCTCAGCCGCCCGCCGGACAGACGCCGCCGCCCTTTCCGCCGAGACCCGCGGCTGCGCGGCCCGTCGCGCCGCCGCCGGAGCCGCCGCCAGTCCAGTCAGCCCCGCGGGGCGACACGCTTGACACGCTTGAAGAGGAAATGGCGCGTCTCCTCGGAAGACCCGAGCAGGAATAAAAAGAAAGGCGCCGCTGAACACGGCGCCTTTTTTCTTGCCTCTCGTTTTTCAGCGCGTCATTCGTCGTGATGCGCATCTTGAGAAGGGCATGCAACGTCAATCGTCGCGATAAACCTTCTCGCGTCTTTCGTGGCGTTCCTGCGCTTCAATGGAGAGCGTCGCGATCGGTCGCGCGTCCAGCCGTTTTAGCGAGATCGGCTCGCCGGTTTCCTCGCAATAGCCATAGGCCCCGTCGTCGAGACGCATCAGCGCCGCATCGATCTTGGAAATCAGTTTTCGCTGTCGATCGCGTGCGCGCAATTCGATCGCGCGATCGGTTTCCGACGAGGCTCTGTCAGCGAGATCCGGGTGGTTTTCGTTTTCATTTTGCAGGGTCGCGAGCGTTTCCCGACTCTCCTGCAATATCTCTTCTTTCCACGCGATCAGCTTGCGTCGGAAATATTCGCGTTGCCGCTCGTTCATGAAGGGCTCGTCTTCGGACGGCCTGTAAGAATCTTCCAGTTCGACCATCATTGCCGCGATTCCCTCTCAGGGCCCAACGGGCGACTATATAGAGAGGTTAAATGACACAGACAATCGGCACGCCCGATTGGCGCGCCAATCGCGGCCCATGTTCTTCCCGCCGCGGACGCATGGCGTCCCGGCTCAGGGATTTTGCAGTGCGGCGCCGCAAATGACGTGGGAGCTGGCGGCCGCTACGCCATCGCCCGTCGCAGATTTTCGTCGATCCTGTCGAGAAAACCGGTCGTTGAAAGCCATTTCTGATTATGGCCGACGAGGAGCGCCAGATCTTTCGTCATATATCCGCTTTCGACCGTCGCTACGCAAACCTCTTCGAGCGTTCGCGCAAAGCGCGCGAGCTCGGCATTATCGTCAAGCTTCGCGCGGTGGGAAAGACCACGCGTCCACGCGAAAATCGACGCGATGGAATTCGTCGAGGTTTCGTGTCCCTTCTGGTGTTCGCGGAAATGACGCGTCACGGTGCCATGCGCCGCCTCGGCCTCAACGGTTTTGCCATCGGGCGTCATCAACACGCTTGTCATCAAACCAAGCGAGCCGAAGCCCTGCGCAACCGTATCGGACTGGACATCGCCGTCGTAGTTTTTACACGCCCAGATATAGCCGCCTGACCATTTCAGCGCTGACGCGACCATATCGTCGATCAGCCGATGTTCGTAATGCAACCCGAGCGCCTCATATTCCGCCCGGAATTCGCTTTCGTAAATTTCCTGGAACAGGTCCTTGAAGCGACCGTCATATGACTTGAGGATCGTATTCTTGGTCGAAAGATAGACCGGAAACCGCCGATTGACGCCGTAGTTGAACGTCGCGCGCGCGAATTCGCGGATCGAGTCATCCAGATTATACATCGCCATCGCGACGCCGGCGCCGGGAAAGGCGAAAACTTCCTTCTCGATCGTCTGTCCGTCTTCGCCCTCGAATTTGATCGTCAGCCGACCCTTGCCGGGAACCCGGAAATCGGTCGCACGATATTGGTCGCCATAGGCGTGGCGACCGACGACGATTGGCTGCGTCCAGCCCGGAACAAGACGCGGGACGTTCCGGCAAATGATCGGTTCCCGGAAAATCACCCCGCCCAGAATGTTTCGGATCGTGCCGTTGGGCGACTTCCACATCTCTTTCAAACCGAATTCGCGCACGCGCGCTTCGTCCGGCGTAATCGTGGCGAATTTCACGCCAACCCCGTGTGTCCGGATTGCATGCGCGGCGTCGATCGTCACCTGGTCGTCGGTGGCGTCGCGGTTCTGGACTGAAAGGTCATAGTAAAGCAGATCGATATCGAGATAGGGCCGGATCAGCTTGTCCTTGATGAAGGCCCAGATAATTCTGGTCATTTCATCGCCGTCGAGTTCGACGACGGGGTTGGCTACCTTGATCTTCTGCAAGATATATCGATCCTCGCCTTCAGCGCGTTTTATACCGCCGTCGTCGAAACCGGCAAATCCCGCGCCACCGGGGCGCGCCGACGCCGACCTTTACACGCGCCGACGCGCCGCCTAATCGGACGGCTGGTCGGCAGAGCCGGAGACAAGCAGTGGTCGGA
Source organism: uncultured Methylocystis sp. (assembly GCA_964543915.1). GTDB lineage: Bacteria > Pseudomonadota > Alphaproteobacteria > Rhizobiales > Beijerinckiaceae > Methylocystis. The sequence goes on from CAZJAY010000041.1 coordinate 2,895, forward strand.
GCAGGCACGGATCGGACGAAAACTGCATTTTCCGGCGGTCCGGCGATCATTCTGGTGCGACCGCAACTCGCCGTTAATATCGGCATGTGCGCCCGGGCCATGGCGAATTTCGGTCTTTCCGACCTGCGTCTTGTCTCGCCCCGTGAAGTCTGGCCGCGCACCGGCGCCTATCGAAAGGGCGCCTACGCTGCGGCTGCGGGCGCAACGCATCTGCTCGAAAGCGCGAAGCTTTATGACAGCGTACGCGCCGCGATCGCCGATCTTTCCTTCGTCTATGCGACGACGGCGCGCGGTCGGGGGCAGATGAAACCGGTGCGCACGCCGGCGGAGGCGCTGCCGCTGACCGCCGCCCGTCACACGGCCGGCGAACGTCACGGCATATTATTCGGCCCCGAGCGAACCGGCCTCGACAATGACGACGTCGCCCTCGCCGACGCGATTAGGACCTGTCCCGTCAACCCGGCCTATGCGTCGCTCACTCTGGCTCAGGCGGTGCTGCTGACCGGATATGAATGGTTCCGCGCCGCGCATGGCGACGTTCTTCCTTTCCCGGTCGAGGAACGCTCGCCGCCGGCGACGCGGGAAATGACTCTCGCCTTTTTCGATTTCCTCGAACAGGAACTCGACGAACGCGGATTTTTCCGGCCGCTCGACAAAAAACCCGTGATGTCGCGCAATCTGCGCAACATGTTCCACCGAATGACGCTCACCGAGCAGGACGTTCGGACCCTGTGGGGAATGGTTGTCCGGCTGGTGGACGGTCCCCGTCGCGAACCGAAGAAAGCGGCCCGCCGTGAGAGCCAGCAACAGGACGAAGAAAACGGGCCCGGCGCCGCCCCGGGGACCTAGTGGAAAGCGCGAGATGGAGCCGGCGACGGCGCGGCGGACGGTTGCACGGCCAACGGCCCCGCCTGATGATGCACCAGCCGCCATACGCCAGATATCCTTCGAAACCAGTTTGTTGCAGCGAGAAGCGCGCCGCCGGTCGCTTCGATGCAGAAGACCCTGCCGTCGTCAGCCGAAACGAGAAACGCCTCGTCGCGCGGGGAGATGTCCGGCTGCGAGGGGTTACGGAAAATGTCGCGGTACGACCCGATGATCGCAACGCGTCCGAGAAGCGGCGGCCAGCCGGGGTGTACGCAGGAGACGTCGTCGGCCGCCCATATCGCTTCCATGGCGGCAAGATCACGCGCCGCGAAGGCGCGATAATAGGCGGCGTTGGCGGCCCGGAGTTCGTCTTCTTCCATGATTGCATCCTGCGCCGGTCGAGCGCCGCGCGCAATCCGATCGACGGCCTTTGACGTAACCGCCGGGGATCGTAGATAAGGGCGTGGGAAAAACTGTTTGTGGCGATCCGCGCCACGCGGACCCGCATCGTCCGGCCTTGAACCGGTGACGAGGAAGAACATCATGTTTATCCAGACTGAATCGACGCCCAATCCCGCAACGCTGAAATTTCTGCCCGGCCAGACGGTTCTTGGTCAGGGCGCGATGGAGTTTCGCTCGGCGCAGGAAGCCGGGCAGGCTCCGCTCGCCCAGGCGCTGTTCGCCATTCCGGGCGTGCGCGCCGTCATGTACGGAGCCGATTTTATCTCGGTCACACGAGACGAATCCGATTGGGCTCATGTCAAACCCGCCATTCTCGGCACGATCATGGAGCATTTCACCTCCGGCGCGCCGCTCCTGGCGGAAGGCGTCGCCAGCGGGTCTGGCGACGATGAGTTTTTCGATCCGGCGGATGCGGAAAAGGTCGCGGCGATCAAGGAACTGATCGAATCGCGCGTGCGTCCGGCGGTCGCCAACGATGGCGGCGATATCGTTTTCCGGGGATTTCGCGACGGCGTCGTCTATCTCGCGATGAAGGGCGCATGTTCGGGTTGTCCGTCATCAACCGCGACCCTGCGCAACGGAATCGAAAATCTGTTGCGGCATTTCCATCCCGAGGTGAAATCGGTCGAAGCCGTTTGACGCGCGCCGCATAGCGGGCGGCCGACTTTGTTGATCGGCGCCGGGATTTGGGCTTATTGGGTCTCAATGAGAATTCTTGCGATCGACACCGCCCTCCCCGCCGTATCCGCCTGTGTGCTCGACCGCGATGCGGAAACACCCGTCGCATCAGAGACGATCCCGATGGAGCGCGGCCACGGAGAGGCGCTCGTGCCGCTCATCCAGCGCGTCGTCGGGCGAACGGACGGCGGCTTTGACGCGCTGGATCGCGTGGCGGTCACGGTTGGGCCGGGGTCCTTCACAGGGATCCGGATAGGTCTCGCCGCGGCGCAGGCCATTGCGCTCGCCTGCAAGGCGGATGTTGTCGGCGTCTCGACCCTGTCCGCCCTCGCCGCGCCGCTGATGGGGAACGAAAAAGACGGCGTCGTCTGTGCGGCGGTCGACGCGCGCTACGGAAAAGTCTTCGTCGCGGCGTTCGGAGCTGATGGCCGTCCAATTCTTGCGCCGCGCCGCGAAGGGGTTGTGGAGGCCTTGCGCGCCATGGGCGCAGGGCCGCTCACATTCGTCGGCTCGGGGGCGGAGTTGCTTGCGCGCGAGGCGCGTGCGCGCGGGGTCGGATTCCGGATCGCCAGCGGCGAGGCCTGGCCCGAGATCGAATATGTCGCGCGACTGGGCGTCGTCGCCGATCCGGAACGCGCGCCGGCGCGGCCGCTTTATCTGAAAGAGCCGGAGGTCACCATGCCGAAGTCAGCCGTGGGAATTCGGCCGGCGACCGCGTCTTCGCAGCCGCGAGGCTAAGCGCGCAGCGATGAACCTGATTTCGGATTTTTTTGCGCGGCCCGGGGTCGCCATTCAGCCGATCGGAGCCGATCGGGCGGCGGATTGCGAAAAGCTGCATGGGGCCTCCTTCGCCTTTGGCTGGTCGCGCATCGAGTTTGAAAACTTTCTGACCGATCCGCATGTTATCTCGGATGGGGCAATCGAGACCGTGCGCGGTCGGCTCGCCGGCTTTATCCTTTCCCGCCTGCTCCCGCCGGACTCAGAAGTTCTCACAGTCGCCATTACGCCGGCGCGACGCGGCGAGGGACTCGGGGGCGCGCTCCTCGATAAACACATCGAGAATCTCGAACGCGGCGGCGCAAGACTGGTTTTCCTCGAAGTGGCGGACGATAACGCGGCCGCGCTGAAGCTATACAGCCGGGCCGGATTTCGAGAAATCGGACGACGGGAGAACTATTATCAGCGCGCTGACGGGACGCGGCGCGCCGCGGTGAACTTGCGTCTGGAAATCTGAACGGCCAACCCCTTTCGACGGGCCTCGGGTCGGAGCCGGAATTATGCCCGATTTCGATGTGGCGGACCGGGGCGCCGGCGCGGAATTGCGCTATAGTTGAACCAGCCGGTCTGAACGACCTCTGAGTCGCGGCCCCCGGAAAGAGAGGATCGTCAAATTCGTAACGAGCGTTCGAGCGCGGTCGAAACCGAAACCGGCGGAGCGTCGACGCAACAGTCGACCCCGTCGAAAGTTCTGGTCAAGTCGTTCGGCTGCCAGATGAATGTTTACGACGCGGATCGCATGAGCGACATTCTCGACGGCGAAGGCTACGCGCCAACGACCGACGAGACAGAAGCGGATCTCGTGATCCTCAACACCTGCCATATCCGGGAAAAAGCCGCCGAAAAAATCTACTCGGAAATCGGACGGCTCGCCGTCATTCGTCGCGCGCGTGCGGCCGAGGGCCGGGAAACGAAAATCGTGGTCGCGGGCTGCGTCGCACAGGCCGAAGGGGCGGAAGTGCTCAAGCGCGCCCGCGCGGTAGACCTCGTCGTCGGTCCCCAGAGCTATCACAATCTGCCAGCGCTTCTGAAGCGGGTCGACGCCGGCGAACGACCGGTGGATACGGAATTCGCGGTTGAGGAAAAGTTCGACGCCTTGCCGGGAGCCAGTCCTGCCCGCATCCGCTCGCGCGGTCCGGCGGCCTTTGTCACCGTTCAGGAAGGCTGCGACAAGTTTTGCTCCTTTTGCGTGGTGCCCTATACGCGCGGCGCTGAAATTTCGCGCCCTGTCCCGGACATCGTCGCCGAGTGCCGCAGGCTGATCGACTCCGGCGTGCGGGAAATCACCCTGATCGGGCAAAACGTCAACGCCTATCGTGGCGCCGACGCCTCCGGCCAGCCATGGGGGCTTGCGCGGCTGCTCGCCCATCTCTCGGAAATCGACGGACTGACGCGCCTGCGCTACACGACCAGTCATCCGGTCGACATGGATATGGATTTGATTGAAGCGCATGGCGCGCTTCCCGGTCTCATGCCCTATGTCCATTTGCCGGTACAGGCCGGCTCCGATCGCGTGCTGAAGGCGATGAACCGAAAACACACCGCAGCCGACTATCTCGATATCGTCGCGCGGTTGCGGGCCGTGCGGCCCGACGTAGCGATGTCATCAGACTTTATTGTCGGCTTTCCCGGCGAGACGGACGCCGATTTTGAGGAAACGTTGGCGCTGATCCGCGCGGTCGGTTTCGCGTCGAGTTTTTTCTTTAAATATTCGCCGCGTCCCGGAACGCCCGGCGCGGAGCGCACGGATCAGGTCGATGAAAATGTGAAAAGCGCGCGACTGGCGACGCTCCAGGCCCTGCTCGAAGGTCAGCGGCAGGCTTTCAACACGGCGACCGTCGGACGCACGGTCGACGTATTGTTCGAGAAACCGGGTCGCCACGCGGGCCAGATCGCGGGCAAGAGCCCGTATTTACAGGCGGTTCATGTCGATGCGCCGACCGGGTTGATCGGCGCGGTCGGGAAGGTTGAGATTGTCGCTGCGGGCTCGAACTCGCTCGCAGGCCGACTGGTCGAATTCTGTGGGGAGGCGGCGGCTTGACGACAATCGACGATCCGGGTCTCGCGAAGCGGCGCGAGGAAACGTCCGAACCGGATGCGGAAGTCACCCTCGCCTTCGACAACAATAAATACGCCGCGCTCGTCTTCGGACTTTACGACCAGAATCTTGCGAAAATTGAACGGCGGTTGCGCGTCGCCTCCTTCGCCAATGGCAATCACGTCACGCTGAAGGGCAAGCCCGAGGCATGCGATCACGCACGCCGCGTGCTCGAGGCGCTGTATGACCGCATCGCGCGCGGCCAGAATGTGACGCCGGGCGACGTTGACGGCGCAATCGAGGAAACGGCCCGCCAGCGCAGTCTTTTCCCGAACGCCGAACCGTCGCGTGGCGCGTTCGAGCAGGTCATCACCCGCCGACGTGGCCTTGTCCGCGCCCGTAACGCCGCGCAGGATCAATATCTTCGGGCGCTTAAACGCTACGAACTCGTGTTCGGCGTGGGTCCTGCCGGCACCGGCAAAACATGGCTTGCAGTGGCGCATGCCGTCCAGCTTATGGAACAGGGAGCGGTCGAGCGGCTGATCCTGTCGCGGCCGGCCGTCTAGGCCGGCGAACGGCTGGGTTTCCTGCCAGGCGACATGCGCGACAAGGTCGACCCCTATCTGCGGCCGATCTATGACGCGCTGCATGATCTCATGGATTCCCGCATCGTCGAGCGTGGCATGCAAACGGGCGTGATCGAGGTGGCGCCGCTGGCTTTCATGCGTGGCCGGACGCTGACCCGCGCTTGCGTCCTGCTCGACGAAGCTCAAAACGCGACGTCCATGCAGATGATGATGTTTCTCAGACGGCTGGGCGAAGGTTCCCGCATGTTTGTTACCGGCGACACGTCGCAG
>CAZJAY010000042.1:0-8437 GCA_964543915.1 uncultured Methylocystis sp.
CCGGCCAGAACTGGCCGGGTTTTTCTTCACCATGAAACGCCAAAACAAAGGGCCGTCAGCCTCGCTGACGGCCCTTCGCCACTGCGACGACGCCAGTCTGGAGGGAACGGCGGCGCAGCCGAACCTCAAGCGGCGTTATCAGTCGTCGTAGTCGTAGCCATAGGCCGGGGCGTAGCCATAGGGCTGCCCGTAAGCCGGACGCGGGCCATCGTCATAGCGGTTGTCGTAATCCGGCTGATTGGCTGCCGCGCCGATCGCCGCGCCCAGCGCCATGCCACCCACAACAGCACCGGCGATCGCCGCGCCATTATCGTGCCGGTAACCCCATGCGGCGGCCGGCGTCGTAACCATTGCGCCGCCCATTATAAGAGCCGCCGACACAGCGGTGATAATTTTTTTCATGTTGTTCATTGTTCCCTCCAGCGAGATACGATGTTCGATGAGGAAAAGGTAGCGCTGGCCAACTACGGCTGATGTGTGCGCGAGCACGCGGCGATCTTGCTTCCGTTTTCGCCACGGCCAGAACGCTTGCCGTCAAAGGGATCCAGGCCAGCGACGGCGGACGGATGGCCGACACAAAAAGAGCAAGCAGATCGACGACGCAAACCACCCTGGTTGACGTCACGGCGGACGGCGCGGCGCGTGGAGGTTTATGTCGCACCGCCCGGCCCGCACGGATCAACCTTACGGCGACCCAGGGAAACACCCGACGCAAAATCTGATTGCCGCCTATCGACTCTGCGGCGCGTCATGCCTGACCGGCGCTGCGGAACAGCTTTGAGCCTGACGCTTTTTTGCCGGCCGCCGGGCGGATGTTGCACGCCATACCCTCAACCCTCGCCTTTCGAAGGCGGGGAAGATGGGTTAAGCCGGGGCCATGACATCGTCCGTGAGCGAAGAAAGCGGAACGCGCATCGTGGAAGATGGCGCGCGGTCGATGCAGCCGGATGCGGCGTCGATTGTCGCGGTTCTGCCGCCGGTCGCCGTCGATGCGCCCTATTCCTATTACGCGCCGCCAGCGCTTCGGCTGGCGCCCGGCGACAGCGTCAGAATTCCCCTCGGATCGCGTGAAGCCTATGGAGTCGTCTGGGCTGTCGATTCCGCCGACGCCGGGCCCCGCAATCTGAAACCCGTAACGTCGCGGCTTGATCTGCCGCCGCTGCCGCAAAGACTGCGCGACTTCATCGAATGGCTGGCGCGCTACACGCTGACGCCGCTCGGGATGGCGTTGCGGCTGGCGACCCGTGCGGCCGAGGACGCCAGCCCGGAAACGAGCCGTCTGGTCTATCGCGCGACCGGGATCGTCCCGACGCGGCTGACGCCGACCCGCGCCCGCGTGCTCGCGGCCGCCGAAGGCGGACTCGCCTTTCCCAAAAAGGCGCTTGCCGAACAGGCGGCCTGTTCGGCCGGGGTGATTGACGCGCTGGTCGACGAAGGCGCGCTGGAGGCGATCGCCGCGCCGGCGGACCCGATCGCGCCGCCACTCGAGCCGGACCACGCGCCGCCCGCGCTTGAGCCGGCGCAACGCGACGCCGCCGACGCACTGAACGAAGCGCTCGCCACGCGCGCCTTCCGGCCGTTCCTGCTGGAAGGCGTCACGGGCGCCGGCAAGACCGAAGTCTATTTCGAGGCCATCGCCGCCGTCCTGACGCAGGGCGGACAGGCGCTGGTCATGATGCCGGAAATCGCATTGACCGCGCAGTTTCTGGAACGCTTCGCCGCCCGCTTCGGAGCCCGGCCGGGCGAGTGTCATTCCGGGGTCGGGCCGCGTCGACGCGCGCGGCTCTGGCGAGCGGCGGCGACCGGCGAGGCGCGCGTGATCGCCGGCGCGCGCTCGGCGCTGTTCCTGCCGTTTCGCGACCTTCGGCTTATCGTCGTCGACGAGGAGCACGAAGGCGCCTACAAGCAGGACGACGGCGTGTCCTACAATGCGCGCGACATGGCGGTGGTGCGCGCGCGACTGGAAAGCGCGACAGTCGTGCTCGCCTCCGCGACGCCTTCCATTGAGACGCGCGTCAACGCGCTGGATGGACGTTACGGCTATCTGAAACTCGATAATCGGGCCGGACAACGGCCGATGCCGCGCCTCGACCCCATCGACATGCGCGTCGAAGGGCCGCCGCGCGGAGCGTGGATCGCGCCGCGCCTCGCCGCCGCCATCGGGGAGACGCTCGCGCGCGGCGAACAGAGCCTGCTGTTTCTCAACCGTCGCGGCTATGCGCCGCTGACGCTCTGCCGGACATGCGGCCACCGGTTCCGTTGCCACGACTGCGACGCGTGGCTGGTGGAGCATCGCTTTCGACGCGCGCTCATTTGCCATCATTGCGGCCATGTGGAGCGACGCCCCGAGACCTGTCCCGAATGCGGGGCCGTCGACTCGCTCGCCGCTTGCGGACCGGGCGTCGAACGACTCGCCGAGGAAGCCGCGACCCTGTTTCCGCAAGCCCGTATTCTTACTCTTTCCTCCGATTTTCCCGGCGGCGCAGAACGGTTGCGCCGTGAGCTGGCGGAAATCGCGGAAGGCGCGTTCGACATTGTGATCGGCACCCAGCTTGTCGCCAAGGGACATAATTTTCCCCATCTCACCCTTGTCGGCGTGATCGACGCCGATCTCGGCCTCGGCAACGGCGATCCGCGCGCGGCGGAGCGCACCTTCCAGTTGCTCAGCCAGGTGACCGGACGCGCGGGGCGCGGCGACCGGCCAGGGAGCGCGCTGCTGCAAACCTATCAGCCCGATCATCCGGTCATCGCCGCCATGCTCTCGGGCGATCCGGAAAAATTCTACGCGCAGGAAACGACGCTGCGCCGGCGGGCGGGATTGCCTCCGTTCGGCCGGCTCGCCGCGCTGATCGTTTCGGCGCGCGACGCGCGTCGTGCGGAAGCCCATGCGCAGGCGCTCGCGCGGGCCGCCCATTGTTTGCCGGCGTCCACGCGTTATCGGGTCGTTCCGCCCGGCGTCGCCCCGGAACCGGACGGGATCACGCTGCTGGGACCGGCGGAAGCGCCCATCGGCCTGATCCGCGGCCGATATCGCTACCGGCTTCTCGCCAAGGGACCAAAGCGCGCCGACATGCAGGCGTTTTTACGCGATCTGCGCGCGGCGGCCCCGAAGGAGAGCGGCGGCGTGCGCGTACAGATCGACGTCGATCCAATGAACTTTATGTGAATTCGCCGCCGGACGCGGAAGACGACGCCTACCCGCCAACGACGCGGGCGACGACTTTCGCGGTATAGTCGACCATCGGGACGATCCGCGCATAGTTGAGCCGGGTTGGGCCGATCACGCCGAGCGCGCCGATGATCCGCCGCTCGCTGTCGCGCAACGGCGCCGCGATGATCGAGGAACCGGAGAGCGAAAAAAGCCGGTTTTCGGATCCGATGAAGATCCGGACCCCCTCGCCCTCTTCTGCGCGTTCGAGAAGATCGATGACCCCGGTCTGCGTTTCGAGATCGGCGAAAAGCAGCCGGATGCGCTCCAGATCGGCGGCGGCGCTGAGATCTTCGAGAAGATGCGCCTGACCGCGCACGATCAGATGTCGCCCCTCGCCGCCAAAGCCCGCCCAGGTCGCAAGTCCGGCCTCCACAAGTCGCGCGGTCAGCTCGTTGAGTTCGCGCTGCGCAGCGCGGCGTGAGATTTCAATCCCGGCGCGGGCTTCCGCCAGCGTCCGGCCGGCGATGCGCGAATTGAGATAATTGGCCGCCTCAACGAGGGCCGACGCCGGAAGATCGCGGGCGACGGGGATCACGCGGTTCTCGACCGAGCCGTCATCAGCGACGAGAATCGCCAGCGCCCGCTCGGGCTCCAGCCGAACGAAATCGATCTGCTTCAGCCGCGCATTATCCTTGGCGGCGACAACGACGCCCGCAACCCGCGCAAGCCCCGAAATCAGCCCCGTCGCTTCGGCGAGGATTCCCTCAAGATCATGGTCGCGCGAGGCGGCCTCGACCTCGGTCGCGATCCGGACCCTTTCGCTCTCGGCAAGATCGCCGATCTGCAACATAGAATCGACGAAAAAGCGCAGGCCCAGTTCGGTCGGCAACCGACCCGCGCTGGTATGCGGCGCGTAGATCAGTCCGAGTTCCTCAAGATCCTGCATCACATTGCGGACGGACGCGGGCGAGAGCGTCATCGGCAGCAGGCGCGACAGTTGACGCGACCCCACGGGCTCACCGGACGCAAGATAACTGTCCACGATCTGCCGGAAAATTTCGCGCGACCGGTCCGACAATTGCGCAAGCGCCGCAGACGCGGGAGCGAGGGAACCCTGGAAAACCATAGACCCGAGAATAGACCATTCATTCACGGCGTCGAGACGAAAAGCGCGCAGATCGCGGCCGGGCAAAGGGCCTGATCACAAAAAACCCGGCCGCGCGGGCCGGGTTTTGAATGTCGGGATTGCCTGAGCCCTCAGAAAATCGGCGCAACCAGACCGAGCACCGAACCGAGGTCCCGGATGTGATAGTTCACGCCAACACGCGCGATATTGAGGTTATACTGGCCGCTGTTGACCGTAAGATAGCTCGGACCAACGATGCCGATCGCGGAGCCATTCGGCGCGCTCATGCTGGCGTAGAGATAATCGGCCTTTACCGAAATCTGGTCCGTCACCGCATATTCGAGACCGCCGCCAATCGTCCAGCCGCCGCGCCACTTGCTGGAGTTGTTCGCGATCGGAATGAACAGTTCCCCGGCGGATGTCCAGTTCAGGCTATTGAAATAGCCGTAGGCGAAGCCGGCCGTGACGTAGGGCAGGAAGCGCCCGATGGCGTAACCGGCGCGCACACGCTCCGTGCCAAGATAGTTCAGCCGGCTGTTGACGCTGTTGTAGAGCTCGCCCGAGCTGTTGGTCGTGACATTGGCGTAGCTGAAGTCCGATTCGTAGCCGACGACAAGGTGATCATCGACCTGCCACGAGTAGCCGCTCTCGTAACCGACTGTGAAGCCGCTGGTGCCAAATGACTTTTCAACCGGCATGCCGATGATGGGTCTGGCCCCGAGCGAATAAAGGCTGGTGTTGTATTTGACCGAGTCGCCGGCATAGGCGCCGACAATGCCGGCGTGCCAACCCGTCCAGGTAAAAGCGGGCGGCGCAACGACCGGCGGCGGCTCCTTGCGCGTCGGCAGGTCCGCTGCGGAAGCGGCCCCGACAAGGAGGAAGGACGCCGTCGCGCCGATGAACGAAGCGATTAACTTCATGACTTGCTTCTCCAGTAAGGCTTGGCCGCCCGGGTCCCGGAGCAGCAGTAGGTGGAGAAACCGTAGCACCATCATTCGTGCGACGTAATCGATCTGCGCGGTCCGCCGCGCGATTTCATCGAAGCGTTGCGCATCGGCAACAGTCGGACCGCGCCCGTCAGCGATCTAGCAGCGGGGCGACCAGCGCAGAGAGATTGCGTTCGTAGGCCGATTGCGAAAAATGCGCGTCGTAAAATGCGCGCGTTGCGCTTGCGCGGCGGGTTGCCTCGTCCGGCGGGCCTCCCGCGTTGGCGACTTCCCGCATGGCCGCTGCGAACGCCTCGGCCGATGCAACAATGCGAACGCCGGGCAATGACAACGCCGCCGCATCCATGCCGCGCATCGCCTGCGGCGTTGCGATCAACGGCAGCCCGCTCGACAGCGCTTCAACGGTCTTGATTGACAGGCCGTGACCTCGGATCGTCGGCAGGAGCGCAAGCCGCGCCCGCGCATAGACTGCGCCGGGATCGTCGACACGTCCGAGAAACCAGTTTGACCGCGCAGCGAAAAGCTGCGGCGCCCGGGCCCGGACGCCCGCATCCACATTGCCCGCGATCTTCACGACGACATCCAGCGCGCGCGGCGCCACATCCCGCAGGAACCAGATGACGCTTTCGACATTCGCCGCATTGTTGCTGGCGACGAGAACAATATCCGGACCGCCCGGCCCGGTGGGGGCTGCGGGGGTCGCCGGATAGAGAAGGTGGTGCCGCTTGTCCGGCAGCAGCGCCGAGAATTCGCGCGATTCAGCTGCGTTGAGATGGAGCAGCAGATCTGCGCCGCGCATCGCGTCAAGCTCCCGGGCCAACATCGCCTCATAGCTTGTCCGGGGCGGCAGCCACGGCATGCGCGCGTTCATCAACGCAAATTGCCGCGCCTGAAGATCGTGCGTATCGAGCAGGATCGGCGACGCGCCGCCGGCGAGCCGGCGCGCAATCGGCATCAGGAAAAAATGATTGCAGTGGATGAGATCGTAGGCGCGATCGGTGACGCCCGGCGAGAGTTGCGCCCGCTCCGCCATGCCCAGCCGCACGACGGCCTGATCGCCGTGAAGATATGGCCAGAGGACATGGACGAGAAAATGCGGCGCGAAAACCGCGCGCAAAGGGGCCCCGCCGACGAAACGCGGCCCGGCGTCAAGTTCGGGGGTCGCCCGCAGAAACGACCGCCATAGCCAGTCGGCCCGAGGCCCGAAACCAGGGTCCGAACTGATTGCGATCGGGAAAACCTGGGCGCCGAGCGCCCGATAGGCGGCGACCTGGCCGAGGACGACCCTGTAGGTGCCGCAACTGTGCCAGGCCGGATGCAGGAGCGCGACGCGACGGCCGGCGAATGGCGCAGACGGGGCGGTCAAGGCGCGCCTCCGAGTGGCAAAACGGCGGCGGCCAGCGCCTGCGCATAGGCCTCGGGACTGAAGCAGGCCTCATAAAGCCGCCGCGTATCGCTCGCGCTTTCCGTCGGCGCCCCCCTGTCGGCCTGCGCTTCGGCCACCCGCCAGCAGCGCGCGAAAGCGGCGGGATCGGCCGCGACGGCGACATTGCCGAGCCCCGCAGGATCGACCCGCATGCCACGAAAGGCGAGCGGCGTTGCGACGAGCGGCGCGCCGCAGGACAGGGCCTCCGCCGCCTTGATCGACAGACCGTGCCCCTCGACGGTCGGCAGCAGGACGCAGCCGGCCCCGGCGTAAACCGCGCCAATATCCGCCACGCGTCCACGAAACAGGCTCCGGTGCGCGTCATAGAGCGCGGGATCACGACGACTCACGCCGGCGTCGATATTGCCGTAGATAGCTACGCGCGCTTCAGGCGCGAGTGGAACAACTTCTTTCAGAAACCATCTCAGGCTGACGAAATTGGCGTAATTGTCGCTGGCGACAATGATGACCTCGCGCCCGCGCGCACGAGGCGCCTCCGCCACGGCCGGATAGATGAGCGCATGACGGCTCTCCGGCAGCAGACGCCGGAAATCCGCATCCTCTTCATCATTGAGATGCACGCACAGATCGGCGCGACGCATCCAGTCAAGCTCCCTGCGCAGCATTTGCTCATAGGTCGCGTGTGGCGGAATGAAGAAGCCGCCGCGATTGCGCAACTCGTACTGGCGCGCCTGAATATCCTGCGTCTCGAGAACAACAGGCGCGCGTCGGCCGCGCTGCAGTGTTTCGACGAAAGGCAGGGTGAAGTAGTGGTTGGCGTGAAAAAGATCGATTCGCTCGTCGGCAAATCCCTCGGGAAACGGAACGCGGCGCGCGAGTTCGATCAACCAGGCCGCCTGGTCGCCATGGATCAGCGGCCACCAGCCGTCGATGAGCAGCCGGGAGGCGATCGCGCTGTAACGGGCGCCGGAATAGTAGCGCCGGTCAGCGCCGATCGGTCCTGAAGCGGCGATATAGTCGCGCCAGCGTGAGCCGCCGGGCGGCGCCGGGGCGAGATCGTCCATCATGGCGACGGAGACGACCCGCGCGCCGAGGGCGCGATAGGCGGCGATCTGGCTGACATTGACCTGATAGCTGCCGCAGGAATGCCATGCAGCGTGGACAACTGCGACGGTCCGGCCCGCCAATGGAAGAGGAGAGATGCGCGCCCCCTTGCTTTTGCCCGAATTTTCAAAATACATCCCATTATGACTCCGCATCCGTCAAATCCACCCCTGCGGTCGCCGGACGCCGCCGCCGCCGCCGCCGGCCCGTCCGGGTCGGGCCAACGCTACGGCGTCGCAATCGTCGGCAACGACAAGATCATCGACTGGCTGCTGCCATTTCTGGAAAGCTATCGCGACACGAATTCCGCGCTGCCGCTTTACCTCATTCCTTACGACGACAACATCGAGATGACCCGTCGCGCCGCCGAGATCTACGGCGCCACTTTCGTGTCGGAGGAGCCGACGGAGATCGATCGGCTGTCCCAGGAGCTGTATCCCGGCTTCTTCAACAGCAATCGACGCCGGCTCCGCAAACTCCAGGCGCTCGCGCTTCCGCTCGACGAAGTCGCCTATGTCGACGTCGACGTCATTCTGTTTCGGGACTTCCGCCCGATTTTCGGCAAGCTCGAAGGCGGCCGGCGTGAATTCATCGTCGCGTCGCCGAGTTTCGAATATGTGTATAACGACCGACGTTCGAATTATCCTTTCCTCAATGACGTTATGCTCTTCAACGACGGATTCTGGGTGACGTCGAACTTATATCTTGGGCTATCGGTTTTT
>CAZJAY010000043.1:0-8337 GCA_964543915.1 uncultured Methylocystis sp.
AATGCCAACAGCTACGGCATGTGGTTTACACCGCCTGATATCGGAGTAATCGTCGTCGAAATTCATTGACGCCGGCGCATTCATCGCATCCTCGAGGCGCATGGTCGCCGAACCGCGTGGCGCCGGCTTTTGCTGACTTTCATGCGGCGCCCAGCCAGAGAGCCAGATAATCTCGAAGGTCGCACGCACACGTCCGTCCGGGTCGGCGAAACGTTCAGCGTAAATTTGCGCCGCTCGCGCGAGAACTTCGCGCCGCAGCGGATGTCTTGCGCGTTTGACCAGCGCATTGGTCGCGCCCATCGCGCGAAGATCCGCCATCAGCGCGAAGATCGAATCATACCTCAGCGTAAAGCTGTCAACATCGGAAACGGGGAGGGCGAAACCTGCACGCTGCAACAGGGCGCCCATATCGCGCACATCGACAAATGGCGACACGCGCGGGCTCGCGCCACCAAGTATTTCGGACTCCGCCTCGGCGAAAGCGATGCGCAATTCGACGAGACTGGCGCCGCCCGGCAGACAGGCGACGAAGAGCCCATCCGGCGCGAGAATGCGTCGCGCCTGCGCGAAAACGCCCGGCAGATCGTTGACCCATTGCAGCGCCATGCCGCTGAACACAAGATCGAAGACGCCTGCCGCGAATGGCAGGGCTTCTTCGTCCGCGCGCAGATCGCCCGACAGTCGACTGGCCCGTAACGGCGCCGCACGTCCGCTCGCAATCACGGCGCGGGCGAAATCAGGCGTCGGCGACCCGAGGTCGAGCCCGCGCGGAAAAGCGCGTTTGACGGTTAGCAGACGATCAAGAAAATCATCCGCCGCCCGCGCGACGAGGAAATCCGGCGCATCCTTCGAAAGCGCGCGCGCAAGACGGGCCAGCGCGAGAGGCCGATCGAAAATACGCGGCGGCGCGGCGGCGTTCATCGAAATTCCGTTGGTCTACAGTCCGGACGGAATGTCCGCCGGCCGCCATAATTGATTAATAACCTGTGGCGAAAATGTGACTCCGGGTCTCGACGAGTGTGCCTTCGATGCAACAACCCACGAAAACTTAACGTTAATTCGTAAACTAAACGCGCGGAAGCCTTAGACAAAAAAATGGCGAAAGCTAGTATGCCGCCATCGGTTCAGCATACGCACAGGGCAGGGGTATCTTCCAATGCGTCGTTCGTTTTCCCGCTTTCGCGCCGCGTGGCGCGTAACGCGCCGGGCGCTTTTGCCTGGCGCTATCGCCGCGCTCGGTTTCGTCGCCGTGCCGGAGACGGCTTCCGCGCGTAACATGGTCTCTTTCACCTCGAACGTGCAGCCGGGCACGATTGTGATCAGTGCGCATCAGCGTCGCCTGTTCTATGTCGTCGGCAACGGCGTCGCGATCAGCTATCCGGTCGCCGTGCCGAAGCGCGGCAAGGAATGGTCGGGCGTTACGGCGATCGGCGCGAAATACGTGAATCCGGACTGGTCGCCGCCGGCGGCTGTCCGGGCGGATCATCCGGAGTTGCCGAACCTTATTCCGGGGGGGTCGCCGCGCAATCCGATGGGCGTGCGCGCCATGTTGCTTGATCGCGGCGAAATCGCGATCCACGGCACGACGAGCAAAATGCGCGCGTCGATTGGCAGCGCAGCATCCTACGGCTGCATTCGCATGTTGAACGAGGATGTCGCCGATCTTTACGATCGCGTCAGCGTCGGTTCGCCGGTCGTGATGCAGCCCTGATCCACGCAAACGGCGCGCGGTTCAACCGCAAATAAATTCAAGAAACGTCCGCGCCTCGATACGGCGCGGGCGTTTTTTGATTCGACTCCGGATTTTTCGACGAAATGCATTATGCGCCGCGATCCGTAGACGCGCATTGTTGTGGACGAAAGAGTTTCCGCCATGGACGCCGAAACGCGAATCTAACAGTTTCGCGTCGGCAAGGCGTCCGCCCGCGCGTCGTCATGCGCGCGGGAAAGGATGGAGTATATTGGTCCGAAGAACTGATTCGAGCCTTGGGATGAGCGTTTCGCGTCGTCGTCACAGGTTAGAATCAGGCCGCGTCGCGCCGAAACCGAAAAAAGGTTGGCTGCATGCTGATCGCTACTGAAAATGCCGAACCGCGGGTCGAGCACCCGGTCGATGTCGTCGAACGTTTGGCGGCGTCTAACGACTGGTGCTTTGATCGGGAGGATGAAGACGAAATTTCGATCGTCGTCGCCGGCGCATGGACCGAATATCACATCGCCTTTACGTGGCTGCCAGATCTTGAAACGCTGCACATGAGCTGCGCTTTTGATATTCGGGCGCCTGAACGTCGGCAGGCCGAAGTCGTGCGGCTCATCGGCCTGATCAACGAACAGATGTGGGTTGGGCATTTCGACTTCTGGCCATCGGAAGGCGTTGTGATGCATCGCCATGGAATGCTGCTTGCGGGAGGCGCGCAGCCGTCGGCGCCGCAATGCGCCGCGCTACTCGACAATGCGCTCAAGGCCTGCGAGCGATATTATCAGGCGTTCCAGTTTGTGCTCTGGGCCGGGAAATCCGCGCGGGAGTCGATGGACGCCGCGAATTTCGAGACGCGGGGCGAGGCTTGAGCGGCGCGGAGCCACGTTCGGGCGCATCTCTTGCCGGCGTCTCTCTTGCGCTTGTCGGCGCCGGCAATATGGGTTTCGCGATGCTTGAGGGATGGGCGGCGGATGGCCTCGCCGGCCCTGAAATTATTGTCGTCGAGCCGCAGCCGTCGCAGCCGCTGGTCGCGCTTTGCGCGGACAAAGGGTTTCGGCTCGTCGGGTCGATGGGAGGCGAAGCGGTCACGCCGCGGGACGTCGTCGTCCTCGCCGTGAAACCGCAAATGCTCGACGCCGGCGCAAGCGCCGCCGCCCCTTTCGTCGATAGCCGGACGACGCTCCTTTCAATCCTCGCCGGCAAGACGCTGGCCGATCTCGCTTCCCGGATTCCGGCCTGCGGCGCGATTATTCGCGCCATGCCGAATACGCCGGCTTCCGTCGGCCGGGGCGTGACCGGCGCGGTTGCGGACGCGGGCGTCGATGCCGGGCGGATAAGACTTGCCGAAGCGTTGCTCGGTGCGGTCGGGACCGTGGAATGGCTTCCCGGAGAACCCGCGATCGACGCCCTCACGGCGGTCTCGGGCTCGGGACCCGCCTATGTGTTCTATATGGTGGAATGCCTTGCGGCCGCCGGCGTTGCGGCCGGGCTCCCCATCGATCTGGCGGCCCGAATCGCCCGCGCGACGATCGAAGGCGCGGGAGAACTGCTTCATCGCCAGCCCGACGTCGAAGCGGCGACCCTGCGCGAACGCGTGACCTCGCCTGGCGGCACAACGGCGGCGGCCCTCGGCGTGCTGATGGCGGACGACGGCCTCGCGCCGCTCATGAGTCGCGCCGTGGCGACGGCCCGGCGGCGGGCCGGCGAATTATCGGGCTAGCTTGCCCTCACCGGCGCTTCGGTTACATAAGCTCCAGAGTTGTGCGGGGGAGAGACGGATGACAAATCCGAGGGACAGGGTCGTTGACGCCATGCTGGCGCTGTCTGCGCGACGCGGCTATGGAGACGTGACTCTTGCCGATATCGCCCATGACGCGGGGCTCTCGCTGGCGGATCTTCGTGATCTGTTCCCGTCAAAGGGCGCAATTGTTGGCGGGTTGATCCGCCGTATTGATCGCAGGGTTCTGGACGATTTGCGTGAAACGATCCCTGACGGGACAGCGCGCGAGCGTTTGTTCACGGTATTGTCGCGTCGTCTCGAGGCGCTGGAGCCATATCGCGATGCGCTCGCCGGCATGGTTGACTGGGCGAGATCCGATCCCATGACGCTCGTCGCGCTCAATCGCGAGATCGTAAACTGGATGCGTTATATGCTCGAGGCGGCTGATATCGAATGCGATGGACCGGCTGGAGCCCTCAAATTGCAGGGTCTCGCTATTGCGTGGTCAAAAGCCGTCGACTCGTGGATCACGGGCGGACTTTCGGACGGGCTGACCACGCTCGAGTCAGAACTTGCCAGCGGCGAGCGCTATGTCGCGCACGCCGAAGAAGTCGCGCGGTTTTCGAAGCCTGTTTTTGACGCTTTTTCCCGTCTGGCGGAAATGGCGGGATGGCGCGCGGGTCGCCGGCGCATGGACGACGATTTCCCGCATCCCGGCGCCTGAGCCGTCGTCGCCCGTGTTTCAAAGAACAGGCGCGGAATGGCTACAGCGGCAGCCGGACGGTCGCGCGCAAACCGCCGAGCGGGCTGCGGTCGAGCTCGATGTCGCCGCCATGCGAACGGGCGATATCCCGGGCGATGGCGAGGCCGAGGCCCGAATTGGCGGTGTCCTGGTTGCGTGACTCATCGAGACGATAAAACGGTCGGAACGCGTCTTCACGCCGTTCGACCGGAATTCCCGGCCCATCGTCATCCACATGAACGACCATCGAATAGCCGTCGTTTATCGCCGATAGCTCCAGCCGCTGGCCATAACGTTGCGCATTGCCAACGAGATTGGCGAGCAGGCGCTTCATCGACGCCGGACGGGCGACGATCGTTGGATCGCCGACAATATCGACGGAAGCGGTCAGCCCGCGGCGGTCCGAGTCAGCTTTCAGCTCTTCAAGGATGACGCCAATGTCGGTCGGAGCCGAGGCTTCGCCGCCGTCGCCGCGCGCGAAAGCGAGATACGCCTCGACGATGCGCTCCATTTCATCGACGTCCTTACGCATTTCGACCGCTTCATTCGTTTCGCCCATAAGCGCGAGCGAGAGCTTGAAACGAGTGATGATCGTTCGAAGATCGTGCGATACGCCATTCAGCATGGTGGTGCGTTGTTCGATGGCGCGCTCTACGCGTCGTTTCATTTCGAGGAAGGCCGCGCCGGCGCGACGCACTTCTCGCGCGCCTTTTGGCGTGAATTTTACGTCGCGGCCCTTGCCAAATTCCTCGGCCGCTTCCGCGAGCCGCAGAATCGGACGGATCTGGTTGCGCAAAAACGAGGTTGCGACTGCGAGAATGATGATTGACGCGATCGCCATCCACATAAAGAAAATATAGGAATTGGACGCATAGGCGTGCGTCCGGTTGAAGAGCATGCGTAAGGTCGCATCATTGAGCGCTACGCGGATCTCGACGAAATTTCGCGACACGGCCGTATTGACCCAGAACGGCTGGGATATGCGTCGTGCGAGTTCCTTGTTCAGCGCCTGGTCGAGCAGAGCGAACAGGGCGCTCCGCCGCGCCGGCGACGGCAGTGGCGCATGCGGGAGAATCGTAAGCTCGACACTCATGGCGGCTGCGGCGATCCTGCGCAACTTGTCGTGGTCAGGATCGTCGGGAAAAGCGTTGTAGATTTCAACGATCGCCGCGACCTCGCGCGAGACGCCGGCCGAAAGTCGGTAGGTCACGACTTCCCAGTGTCGCTCCATGAAAACATAGGCGACCGCCGACTGGAGCAGGACAATTGGAAGAATGACGATGAGGAGCGCGCGCGCGTAGAGACCGCGCGGCATGCGATCGTGCAACCACGCCTTGAAGTGGCGCCAGATATTGCGGGGCGCGTAAAGAACTCCGGCGAGAACGGCGGTCATGGATCCCCTCTGTGCTGGACCGGTTCCCCCGAGGGAGACAATTCATATCTAGGCGCGCGTCGAAGAAGGCGGTAGCCCCGACCGCGCACCGTTAACAGAAGGCGCGGCGTGCGCGGGTCCGACTCCAGTTTACGACGCAAACGACCGATCTCGACGTCGACGCTTCGCTCGGTCGCCGCTGGCAGATCGCCACGTTTGGCTAGCGTCTCTCGCGTCACGATGGCGCCCTCTCTTTCGGCGAGGATGCGCAGGATTTCCTGTTCGCGCGTCGTCAATGGCACGCGCGCCTCGCGCCGGTATAACTCGCCGGT
The DNA here is from genome assembly GCA_964543915.1 of uncultured Methylocystis sp. Classification (GTDB taxonomy): domain Bacteria; phylum Pseudomonadota; class Alphaproteobacteria; order Rhizobiales; family Beijerinckiaceae; genus Methylocystis. The sequence goes on from CAZJAY010000043.1 coordinate 5,866, forward strand.
TTCGAAATCGAAGGAAAACTCATCGAACTGCGCAATCCGCGGCCCGGCGGCAGGTCGCCGGACCCGACGCAGGATGCTGGCGATCCGCAGCGACAGCTCCCGTGGATCGAAAGGCTTCGCAAGATAATCGTCCGCGCCCGCCTCGAGGCCAGAGACCCGGTTGCCGGTTTCTGCGAGCGCCGTCAGCATGAGGATGGGAGCTGATCGCAGCGGCTCAGCGCCCGCGCGCAATCTCTGGGCGAAATGCATGCCGTTTTCGCCCGGCATCATAACATCAAGGACGATCAGGTCGAAAAGGATATCGCTCAGCCAGCGGGCCGCTTCGGCGGCGTCGGCGGCGGCGCTGACGAGATAGCCCTCGGCGACAAGAAAGCGGCTGAGCAGCGAACGAATTCGGCTGTCGTCGTCGACAATCAGAATATGGGCGCCTGCGACTGCCGTCCTGCGCGTCGTTTGCGGCGCTTCAGGGTCGGGAGCAGGGGCGCAAGCCATTGCGTTCATGGGGTGGTCAATCATCAGGTTGCGGCGCCCGGGCGATCATTCGCAGTCGGGCTCGCCCGTTGAAAATGATCGCGAACGGCCGCGCGCTCGCGAGGGTCGATCATGGCGAAGAGGAAGCAGGCGGCCCCTGCGCGCGCGCTCTCCGGCATTTCGTCCAGAACCCGTCGAAAACGGGCTGATTGCAGTTGAGCGAGGCCGCGCGCCAGCCGTGTCCCCTCGGGCGTAAGACGCAGCAGCCGCTGACGGCGATCCCGGGCGCCAGCGCGCGCCTCAACGAGCTTAGCATCCAGCAACTGCTTCAGAACGCGGTTCAGGCTCTGCTTGGTGATTTGCAAAATATCGAGCAGGGCCGCAATGGACAGATCCGGCCGACGGTGGACGAAATGCAGAACCCGATGATGGGCGCGCCCGAAACCGTAATCGGCGAGCAGGCGGTCCGCGTCGCCGACAAAATCGCGATAGGCGAAAAAAAACAATTCGACGAGTTCGAGCGCCTCGCGATCCTGCGGCGGCGGAGGAACGTCCCGCCCTGATACAACGGACGGCGGAGCGCGGCCGGCGGGCGGGCGCACCGGCGGCGCGGCGGCCGTAGCTTTCTGGCGCAACAGTTCGGTCAAGACGCGTGGTCTCCGTTTCCCGCCGCCGACGCGACGCGCTAAATGTCAGCTATATTGACATATTTCCGGGCGATGGCTAGTGCAGAGTCCAGAGCGGTCAAGGCGCCTTCAAGCCCTTTTCCGTCATTTTCCCGGAGCTTGACATGTCGCTTCCGCCCTTCGACCAGCGCGACGGATTTATCTGGCATAATGGCGTTCTTACGCCGTGGAAAGAAGCGAAGCTGCATGTGCTGTCGCACGGGCTTCACTACGCCTCTTGCGTCTTCGAGGGCGAACGCGCCTATGGCGGGAGGATTTTCAAATCGCGCGAACATTCCGAGCGGTTGAAGCGATCGGCGGAAATTCTTGATTTCGAGATTCCGTGGAGCGTCGAGGCGCTCGACGCCGCAAAAGACGAGACGGTCCGGGCGAATGGCCTGTCGGACTGCTACGTTCGCCCCGTCGCCTGGCGCGGCAGCGAGATGATGGCGGTCGCCGCCCAGAACTCCACGATTAACGTCGCGATTGCGGTGTGGGACTGGCCGAGCATGTTCGACATTTCGACGAAGATGAAAGGCATCAGGCTCGACATTGCGGAATATCGGCGGCCCGATCCAATGACGGCCCCATCCGGCGCGAAAGCGGCCGGACTTTATATGATCTGCACCATTTCCAAACATCGCGCCGAGCGGCGCGGCTACGCCGACGCGCTGATGCTCGACTGGCAGGGACGAGTGGCGGAATGCACCGGCGCAAACGTTTTCTTCGTACGCGACGGCGCGTTGCATACGCCGATCGCAGATTGCTTCCTCGACGGCATCACCCGACGCACGGTCGTCGAACTCGCGCAGCGTCGCGGGATTGAAGTCGTTGAACGCCGGATCATGCCGGATGAGCTGACCCGCTTCGACGAGTGTTTCATTTGCGGCACCGGCGCCGAGGTGACGCCGGTCTCGGAGATTGGCGACGTTTATCGCTACACGCCGGGCGACGTGTCGCGCGTCCTCATTGAGGACTATGCGCGCGAAGTCTCGCCGGGCGCGACCGTCTGAGATTGCGGCGCGCCGGCTGTCAGTAAAAACCATTGCATTGGCAGTGGCGCCGCACGTGACGCGCCGGCCTGTAACGCACGACAGGCTGAAATCCGACGACGGTGTCGACCGGCTGGAGCGTCGTAACCGGCACGAAATCGCGTCTAACAATCGGCTCCAGCGCAACTTCCGCTTCGCCATAGGGCGCGACATAGACGTCAGCGGCGCTGTAGGCGAAACGCCGGTAATAGCCCCCGCCATAGCCTGCGGCCGGATATTGGGGGGCCGCGCCAACAAAAAAGCCCTCGTCGTACATGACCGGACCCCAGCCGTGCCGATAGGAC
>CAZJAY010000044.1:0-8281 GCA_964543915.1 uncultured Methylocystis sp.
GCCTCGCCCAGGAAGGCTGAGCGGGTGGCTGCCGAATAGGATGTGGGCTGTGTACGCGCCAGTTGAGGGTGCGACGAACCCTGTCCCTATGTCTGGTGGGTAGATGGCTGGCGGGCAAGTCGTTCCGTTTAGCGCCCCATGAGGGACGGCGCAAACATGATGTAAGTCTGTTTGCAGGGTCAGATCCGGCGTCTGAAATAATCTATTGTTGTCAAATGCAGAACAATAAAAAATGGCGGAAGAGGTGGGATTCGAACCCACGGTGGAGTTGCCCCCACGGCGGTTTTCAAGACCGCTGCCTTAAACCACTCGGCCACCCTTCCGATGGGCGCGTGGTATAGCACGTCGGAGAGATTCCGCGAGCCGAAAGCGTCGCAGGGGGGTGTATAAAGCGATGCCGATGCATTTTGCCTATGGCGCAAATATGGATGTCGCCGCGATGGCCCGGCGGTGCCCGCGCGCGCGGCTGCTCGGTCGGGCGCGGCTTGCGGGCTGGCGTTTTGCGCTCGTCCCGTCCGGTTTCGCCAGCGTCGCGCCGGACCGGCGCGCGACGACCCACGGCGTGTTGTGGGATATTCCGCCGGGCGATATGGCGACGCTCGATCGCTTCGAACAGGTCGGGCAGGGGTTGTATATGCGGCGCATGCTGCCGACGCTGCGCGAACCCTGCGGCTCGGTCAGCGCTGTGGTCTATATCTGCGCCGATCCGGCGCGCGGCGCCGCGTGGCGCGGCTATCTTGATGACATTGTTGCGGCGGCGCGCGCCCATGCGCTGCCGCCGCCCTATGTCGCATGGCTCGCGGGTCTCGCCGAGGCCGCGCAGAAAGGACGCGCCTGATCATGTCGAACGAAATGCCGGTTGTCGCGACGATTCCAGAATTGCGCGCCTTTGTGCGGGCGCGACGGTCGGCCGGCGCGCGCATTGGCCTCGTGCCCACCATGGGCGCGCTGCACGCCGGCCATCTTTCGCTGGTCGAGGCCGCGCGGCGACGCGCCGATGCGGTGATCGTCACGATTTTCGTTAATCCGGCGCAGTTCGGTCCGGAAGAGGATTTCACCCGCTATCCGCGCGGTCTCGCCGCCGATTGCGCAAAGGTCGCGGCCGTCGCCGCCGACCTCGTCTTCGCGCCGACCGTCGCGGAAATCTATCCCGAGGGCTTCGCCACGACGGTGCGGGTCGATGGGCCGGCGACCGTCGGGCTTGAGGATCGTTTCCGGCCGACCCATTTCGCCGGCGTGGCGACGGTCGTCGCGAAGCTTTTGAACCAGGCGCAGGCCGATGTCGCCGTTTTTGGCGAGAAGGATTACCAGCAATTGCTGACGATCCGGCAGATGGCGCGCGATCTCGATATTCCGACCGAAGTGCTGGGCGCGCCGACCTTGCGGGAGGCGGATGGGCTCGCGATGTCGTCGCGCAACGTCTATCTCGATCCCTCGGCGCGGGCGCGAGCGCCGGCGTTGCATCGGGCGTTGCAGACTGCGGCCGTCTCGATCGGCGCAGGCGCGCCGGTCGAGACGGCGCTTGCGGCGGCGCGCGCGACAGTAGCGGCGGCCGGTTTCGGGATCGACTATATCGAGGCCCGGGATGCGGCGACCCTGCGTCCGATCGGAGCGGGCGCGACGGAGCCCATACGATTGCTCGCGGCGGCGCGCCTCGGCGCGACCCGGCTCATCGACAATATTCCGGCGCCGCCGGCGGTCGGATAAGCGTTCCGGCCGGATCGGTCGTCGGGCCGAAGATGTCTTCGAAACTGCGGCGCAGGGCGGCGTCCGCCGTCGCCATGTCCACCTCAACCCCGAGATCCGCGAGACTGGTCACGCCAAGGTGGCTCGCCCGGACGCCGCACGGCGCAATGCCGGCGAAATGGCAAAGGTCGGGAGCCACATTCAGCGCGACGCCATGGAAGCTTACCCAGGCGGCGAGGCGCACGCCGATGGCGGCGATCTTGTCTTCCGCCATCGCGCCATCGAGGCCGCATGGCTTGTCCGGCCGTGGCGTCCAGACCCCGACGCGCCCCGCGCGCCTCTCGCCCGCAACGCCGAATTGCGCGATCGTCGCGATGAGCCAGGCCTCGAGCGCGCGAACAAAGGCGCGCACGTCCCGACGCCGGCGCGAAAGGTCAAGCATGACATAGGCGACCCGCTGCCCCGGGCCGTGCCAGGTGAACTGGCCGCCGCGTCCGGAGCGATAAACGGGCAGGCGAGCGTCGAGCAGATCCACGTCCTTCGCGGAGGAGCCCGCAGTGTAGATGGCGGGATGCTCCAGCAGCCAGACGGTCTCCGGCGCCTCGCCCGCCGCAATCCGTCGCGCCAGCGCCGTCATTTCGGCGACGGTCGATTCATAGTCGAGAAGCCCGGCGCGCGGCCGCCAGACGACGGGCGGCGCATCGGTCGTGGCGCGCAGGCCGGACGCGTCGTCGACGCCTGAACCGTCGGTCGCAGCGGCGTAATTGCGAAGCGCCGGGAACCAGAACGACCCAGAACGCATGCGTCTTGTTTCCTGCGCTTACCCACGGCGGCGACGGCGGCGGGCGGCTTGTCATCGGCGCGTCGATTTGTTACACGCTTCCGGCCAGCGCCCGGCGGACTGCCGGGCGCTTTTTGCGGCCGTGGCGGAATTGGTAGACGCGCTAGCTTGAGGTGCTAGTTGGGTAACACCAGTGATGGTTCGAGTCCATTCGGCCGCACCATTTCGGTAGAGCGAGTCCCGGGCTTTGCGCCCGGGCTCCTCGCCGGAGCCCTATAAACCTCTCTCACTGTCGGATCTGACTCTCGCCAAAGCGCCGACCGGCGTTCGGGCGGCTGGCGCGTTACGAGTCGAAGGGCGCCAGAAGCGCTCACGCGACGAAGGGGGCGACCGCCCGCGCGAAACGCGCAACCCGCGACATTTCCTTCTGCAGAAACTCCTCGAAGCGAATACGGATGGTTGGTTGGCCGCCCTGAACCGCAACGCGCCAGCCGCCGGCCGCTGTCCGGATAATCAGGCCGGACTCCTCGAGTTTCTTGAGTTTGCGACGGACCGTTTCGCGTGGAATCCCCGTCAATTCCGCGATCCGCGAAGGCGTCGGCGCCGTCTTGAAAGCGCTTTCCGGATCGGTTTCCTGTTTCTGTCTGAGTTCGTCGCGCAAATAGAAGCGCGAGATCATCATGAAAACGAGCAACTCATCCAGATCGCCGTGGAAGATTTTTCGGAAATCGATCAGTTGCGCCGAGAGAAACTCAATAAATTCATACTGCACCTTGACATAGTTTTCCCGTGCCGCCGTCTCGGGGAAAATTTTTTCTGTTTCCGCCATCGTCACCGCTCTTCGCCGCCATTTGTCGTATCGCCTGCAGGCCCGCCGCCATCGGCGGGCGCGCCGCCGGCGCCCGCAGCCCCTGATGCGGCGCGTGCGCCGGGCGCCCTGCGTGGCGCCTTGCGCGCCGCGTCTCTCGCTCCACCGGTAGTCTTCGCGCCGCCCAATGTGCGCGCGATGATCGGCTCGGTCGTCGACGTCCAGTCCGCGCCGGCCGCGACGACGGGCGTTTCGCCGTCGCCGGGGACGAGATGGACAAGCCGGAACCCGCGTTTTTTCAGCTCTTTCAGAAATTCCGGCAGCATCTGCGCGGTGTGGAGCTTTGAATCGTGGAACAGCAGGATGCCCTTGCCCGCCTTCTCCAGCCGCGCGAGGATCAGATCGCGCTCGGCCTCCGGCGTCGTATCGTTCCAGTCCGACGCCCAGACGTCGGAGCCGAAAACTGTGAATCCCTTGTTTTGAAGATAGGAAAGCAGGGCCGGCGTATCCGCGAAACCCGGAAAACGAAAAAACGGGGCGCTCACGCCGCCGGCGGCGGCTGTCGTCGCCGCGATGCCGCGGTCAATATCGGCGCGCGCCGCTTCTTCGCTCAGCTTTCGCAGCGTCTGTCCGGGATGGCTGTAGGAATGATGCCCGATCGTGTGGCCTTCGTCCGCCGCCCGCTTCACCAGCGCCGGCGTCCCGGCCGCATTGTGGCCAATGACGAAAAACGTCGCACGCGCGCATTCGGCAGCGAGGGCGTCCAGAATTTTCGCCGTCGGAGCCGCCGGGCCATCGTCGAAGGTCAAGACGACCTCATGATCAGCGAGATCGAGCGTTCGGGGATAGGTTTGTATGCCAACGGCGGTTGGCTGGCTGCGGCTGATGGTCAGCGTGCGCGCGACGCCGAGCGCCTCCGGCCCGCACGTCGGCCGGGCGGCCGCCGGCATGGCGCATGCGAGGCCGAGGGCGGGCGTCATCAGGGCGACGCGAAGACCGGGTGAAAAAAACTTCATGACAGTTTTGCCGGTTTGCTTCCGCGCAGGAGCGGGTTATGAGCCAGCACCCCTTATAGCGCGGATTCGTTCATGGCGCCCGAAACGGAAGAAAAGATCTCCCCGGCGGAGCATTTCCGCGAGGAAGGCGGCGGTCCCGATCCGGACTTCGTTTTCGAGGTCGAGGCGGCCATTGCGCTTGGCGACGCGGAAGGCGTGCGCGGTCTGGTCCAGGGGCTGCACGAAGCTGATCTTGGCGCATTGATCGAGGCGTTGAGCCACGAGGCGCGGCCGCGTCTTGTCGAACTCATGGGCGCGGATTTAGTTTTCACCGAGCTGATGGTGGTCGCGGAAACTACACGCGATGATATTCTCGAGGAGCTGCCGTTCGTGGCGGTCGTCGAAGGCGTGCGCGATCTCGAGAGCGATGATGCGGTCGCGATTCTCGAAGCGCTTGAACCCGAGGACCAGGACGAGGTTCTCGACGCCTTGCCGGCCCAGGAGCGCATTGTCCTGCGCCGGTCGCTCGATTATCCGGACGACTCCGCCGGCCGTCTGATGCAGACCACGCTGGTCGCCGCGCCGCCGTTCTGGACCGCCGGCCGCGTGCTGGATTATTTTCGCGAAACGGACGCTTACGGCCTGCCCGACAATTTCTTCGAGGTATTCGTCGTCGATCCCGGCCATCATCTGCTCGGTACGGTTTTTCTCGACGCGCTGGTTCGCGCCAAACCGTCCGCGCGCCTTGACGAAATCATGCTGGCTGACCGGCGGCGGGTGAAGGCGACGGACGAGAGCGCCGAAGCCGCGCGTCTTTTTGAGCGTTACAATCTCGTATCGGTTCCGGTCGTAGACGACGCGGATCGTCTTGTTGGCGTGTTGACGATCGACGATATCGTTGACGTGATCCAGGAGCAGGCGTCGGAAGAAATCCTCGCGCTTGGCGGCGTCAATCCGGAAGAAGAGTTGACGGATAGCTTCTGGTGGATCGCGCGGAGCCGGTTCAGTTGGCTTTTTGTCAACATGCTCACCGCCTTCATCACGTCCAGCGTGCTGAAAACCTTTCAGTCGCAGCTCGAACAAATGGTCGCGCTGGCCGTGCTCGGGCCGATCGGCGCGGGGCAGGGCGGCAATTCTGCAACGCAGACCATGACGGTCGCGGTGCGTGCGCTGGCGACGCGGGAATTGACCCGGGCCAACGCTTTCCGGATTATTTTGCGCGAACTCGCGATTGGCGCCGTGAACGGCGCGGCGTTCGGCCTTGTCACGGGGCTGGTCGCCGCGAACTGGTTCCAGAACGTCGGGCTCGCGCCGGTCATGGCGCTCGCCATGTTCACCAATCTTGTCGCCGGCGCATTCGGCGGCATTGTGGTCCCGCTTGTCGCCGATCGTATGAAATTCGATCCCGCGGTCGCTTCAGGGCCGTTCGTGACGACAATCACTGACGTCGTTGGTTACAGCGCGTTCCTGACCATCGCCACCTTGTGGTTTCATCTCGACGGCGGCGCGGTCGGGCGTTAACCGTCCGTTTGAGGATATGGGAATATTGAAAGCCATGCGCAGATTCAGCTTTCCGTTTCCTCTTCCTCCCGCGTCATTCCGGATCGCCCTCGTTGCGGTCGCGCTCGCCGGCTGCGGCAGCGGCATTGATCCGGGCTATTCCCGCAACCCGCGTTTCGCCACCAGCGCGCCGCTGGTCAACTCCAAACGCGACCCGAGCTTCCTTTCCTACGCCGTCCCGGAAATGGAACTGCACAAATTCCCCGCGACTCGCAGCGCAGAGTTCGATGTCCACGGCATCGATGTCTCGAAGTATCAGGGCGATATCGACTGGCAGGCGGTGAAGGACGCGGGCGTCGCCTTCGCGTTCATCAAGGCGACCGAGGGCGGCGACCGCACCGATTCAAAGTTTCAGATCAACTGGGCGGCGGCGCGCGCCGCCGGCGTGCCGCGCGGGGCCTATCATTTCGTCTATTGGTGCCGACCGCCGCATGAGGAAATCGGCAATTTCATCGCCAATGTGCCGATTGATCCGGAGGCGCTGCCGCCGGTTCTCGACGTCGAGGCGACGCCGGAGTCGAAAAGCTGCAAGCGCACGCTGTATCGCGACGAAGCGCTCCGCGACATGCGGGCGATGCTCGAACAGATGGAGCGCCATTACGGCAAGCGCCCCATAATTTATTCTTCCGTCGACTTTTATCAGGCGATCCTGCATTCGGATGCGCTGTCGGAATATCCGATCTGGGTGCGATCGACGAAATATCATCCGCAGGTCCGCTACGGGAATCGGAAATGGACCTTCTGGCAATATCGGTCTGACGGCCGTATTCCCGGCATTTCGAACGCCGTGGACCAAAATACGTTCAACGGCTCCTGGAGCGAATGGCGCCGCTGGCTGGCGTCGCAGACCGGCCTGTCCGCCGCGCCGGCGACGGCTTCGGCGAAGCCGGCCGACAATCGGGGCGCCCGGCAGCTGATCGAGGAAGATCCCGCGATGTTGCCCGCTGGTCAGAAGGCTGGAGACGCGCCCACGCCGCCCGCGCAGGTGACGTCTCCCCAATAAAGGCTGTCCGCATGGCTAGCCACGATCGCGGTTTTGGTGTATCCCGCCGCATTCCGAATTTTTGACGTCTTCTGCGCCGGAAGCGCACTGAAGCGCGCTGGAGAAAACAAATGGCTGTTCCGAAACGAAAAACCTCGCCGATGAAGCGTGGATTCCGTCGCTCCGCCGACGCCATCAAGGCCCCGACCTACGTTGAGGACAAGGATTCCGGCGAGTTGCGCCGTCCGCACCACATTGATCTGAAGACCGGCATGTATCGTGGCCGGCAGGTGCTCAAGGTCAAATCCGCCGAAGAATAACGACCGATATCCACCAGACAAAAAAGCGGGCCATTGCGCCCGCTTTTTTGTTTTACGATGATTTCTTTTTTTGCGCCGCCGCCAGCAGCGGCAAAAGAACGGCGCGGGGCGTGACCGACGCGCTCCAGACCAGCGCCTTGTTGACTGCGCCCGGTATCACGACGCGCTTGCCGGCCATCAGACCGTCGTAGCCCTGTCTGGCGACTTCCCCCGCCGGAACGAGCGCGGGCTTCATCGCCGCCATCGCGCCTGAAAACTCCATGCCGGCGCGCGACTGAAAGCCGGTTTCGACTGGTCCGGGGCAGAGACAGGACACCCGCACGCCTGCCGGCTTCAGCTCTTCCGCCAGCGCCTCGCTGAACGAGCGCACAAAGGCCTTGGTCGCATAGTAAACGGCGAAGCCGGGACCCGGCATGAAGGACGCGACCGAGGCGACATTGAGAATTCCGCCGCGGGATTTTCGGATCTCCGGCAGAAAATGCAGGGTTAGCGCAGTCAGGGTCCGAATGTTGAGATCGATCATCGCGAGTTGTTCGCGTCGATCGAGTTCATAGACCCGGCCAATCAGTCCGAAGCCGGCGTTGTTGACCAGATACTGAACGGTAAGTTCCGAAGCTGCGAGCGTCGAGGACAGGGTTTCCACAGCGTCCCCGGCGAGTAAATCGAGCGCCACGACCTGCGGCGGCTTGCCGCCGGCGGCGACGATTTCGTCGGCCAGCGCCGCGAGCCGATCGCCGCGCCGCGCGACCAGCACGACCTCATGTCCCTGTGCGGCGAATACGCGGGCCAGTTCGGCGCCAATCCCTTCCGATGCGCCGGTGACGAGCGTGACAGGGCGGGTCATTGTCCTTCTCCCTCGCCTGGGGTCCACGGTCCCTCGGGCGGGCTCTCGAGGCTTTCGCGCACCTCGCGCCGCAGCGTGACCCGATCACGCGTTGAGACCCCAAGGAGCTCGGCGACCCGCCAGACGACATTTTCCTCGAACTCATGAACTGCGCCGTCGGCATGGGCCATGTCCCAGAGCATGCCGACCACCTGACGGCGGCCTTCCGCGTCCAGACGGCGTTTGAGCACGCTTGTGAAACGATAAAGATCAACCGCTTCGCGCTCGCTCTCCCAGGCGGATGCGATGTTCTGACGCGCCTCCTC
>CAZJAY010000045.1:0-8209 GCA_964543915.1 uncultured Methylocystis sp.
GACCTCAGGAATAAATCAAGTGAATGTCGTCTTATTAACCGACTGGTGAGTAATGTCGGCGGCGCCCGGCAAGGCAACAAGCCGGTCGCGCGCGGCAATGGCGGCGGTCGCACGAGCGGCCAACCGGCCGCCGTCGCCAATGTCTCGGGCGCTGCGACCGGAGTCGGAAGCGGCGCCGCCGCCAGCGGGGATGGCCAGGGCGGAACGGATCGCTACGCGGAGCCGAAGCCCGCGCCCTTCAGTCGATCGCTTCCGGCGAATATTCCGGCGGTTATCGAGTCCCGCACGGCCGCGCAGATCAATAACACGGTCAACTGGTTGACCCCGGCGGCTGCGTTCAAATATCTGCCGTCCCTCTATATTCGGGAACGCTTTATCGGCGACACGAACGCGATTGTTTCGGGTCGAACCACCGGCCTGCTCGAATCCGCGAACACGATGGTCTATGCGGATAATGTTCTTCTCTCGAATTTTATCGGAAACGGATTCGCCTATCCTCCACGCTGGGGCATGGTGGCGCCGGAAGAAATTTCCCGCATCGATGTCGTTTATGGCCCCTTCTCGGCGCTCTATCCCGGCAACTCGGTCGGCGGCATTCTCTCAATCACAACGCGGATGCCGGATAATTTTGAGGTGCATGCGCGCGGGCTTGGCGCGGTCCAGACCTACAGTCAGTTTGGCTATAAGGATAACCCGCTCTCCGGCAACGTGAATATTCTCGTCGGCGATCGCAAGGGCGATTTCCGCTATTTCGTCGACTGGAATCATCTCGATTCGACCAGTCAACCGCTGCAATACGCGGGCAATGCGGTGTTCCCTGCTGGCGCATCCGGCACGCGGCAGGGACCGCAATTCTCCGGGGGACCTGTTGGCTGGAATGTCTATGGCTATCCGCAGGTTTATACGGCGGCGACCTCAATCAACCATACCGTCCAGGATCTTGGCAAGGTCAAGATGTCCTATGATGTGGCGCCGTTAACGCGGGTCACATACCAGGCCGGTTTCTGGAACAACATGCAGGATTCAGATGTTTCGTCGCTCATCAATGACAAAAACGGATTGCCGATCTTCAATACGCAGAGCGGCAGCGTCGAATTCTGGCGGCCAGGCGGCCCAGGGCCGGCGCAGGGCGTTTCTCTGAACCCAGGCGGCGTCAACCCTGGTCACGCCGGATCGCAACATCTCATGCAATCCATGCAAATCAAGCGGGACTCGGGCGGCGTCTTTGATATGGATGCGTCTGTCTCGTCCTATAATTATCTGAGAGACTTCTCCAACAGCACGCTTGCTTACGGGCTGCTTCAGAATAACAATTTGACAACCAATGGCAACTCGCGCGCGTCAAATGTTCCCTATCTGGTCAATCCCACCGGCCAGAATACGGTGCTTGACGGCACTTACTGGCGGACCGGCGATGCGCGCTTCATCTACCGGCCGGAAGTCGATCTGAAGGGCAAGCATGAAATATCGTTCGGCACGCACTCCGATATTTATTCTCTCAATCAGCAGCAGACCCAGACGGCGTTCTGGCCGAGCAATGTGAATATCGGCACGCGGCAGTTCAATACCGGCAAGACCACCTTGCAGAGCCTTTATATTCAGGATGCATGGGCCGTTAACGAGCAGCTGAAATTTATCGGCGGCGCCCGCGGGGACTGGTGGTACGCCTATAACGGCAGCAATGCGGCCGGAGGATGGAATATTTCGAACGACCAAGCAGCCGGCGAAAGAGGGCCCCTGACGAACGTCACGCCGGTCGCTGCTACGCTTGCGTCGTTTCCGACCTCGTCAAAGGGCGGATTTCAGCCGAAGGCGTCGGTTGAATATAAATTCTCCCCGAACTACGAAACCCGCGTTTCAATGGGACGGGCCTACCGCTTCCCGACGGTCACGGAGCTTTTCCAGTCGCTCAATACGCCGAATTCGGTTTCGATCAATAATCCGAATCTGCAGCCGCAGGCATCAACATCCTGGGATTTCACCCAGTCCTGGCGCTACGTCGATCCCATGAACGGGTTTGTCGGATTGTTTAATCCCCGGATCAGCGTTTTTCTTGAAGATCGCTGGAATGGCATCGCCAATCAGGGAACCGTCAATGGATTTGGCCAGGCCCAGAACCAGATCGTGAATATCAATCGGGCGCGTTTCCGGGGCGTGGAAGCTGTGCTGGTGATGGAGGATATTTACATCAAGGGACTTGGTTTCTCCGGGAACGTCACCTTCACGGACTCAAAAATTCTCGATAACGCCAGCGTGTTCACCACGCCGCAGGGCATCTGGAGAGTGCCGCTCTGGTCGACGGCCTATCCGGCGAGTTTTGGCGGCGCGCTTATCAATGGGAACCAGTATCCTGGCGTTCCGCGCATTCGAATGAAGTCGGTGATAACCTATGCGCCGACCAAGACATTTGAAATGGCGTTCGGAACGCGCTTCCAGACAGGAACATTCCAGACGCTCGGCAACATCGACTTCAATCACGACGCCTGCTGCGGTTCCTTCAGCTCCCAGATCCTTTTCGACTTCAAGGCGAACTACAAATTCGAAAAGAACTGGACCGCAACCTTCGGCATCGACAACATCGGCAGCTATCGCTACTACACCGGTCCCCATCCCAATCCGCAGCGGACCTTCTTCGCCGGCATCAATTATGATTTCGGCGGCCCGGAAAGCAAAGGCGTTGCGGATCAGGTGCAGGCCGGTCTGCAGAGCGGTTCACAGCAGCAGACCAGCGCATTCCGTTGACGCGTGCGGCGGCGCGCCTGGCTGAGCCGCTCCCCGGAGCGGGCGGTTGCGTGAACCACGCGCGGCAGGCAGCCATTACGATCGATTGAAGAGTCGCACGCAATTGAAAACGCCCCGGGGGGAGCCGGGGCGTTTTCTTTTTGATGCGCCCGGATCAGGCCGCCTGGCCTGTGGCGGGTCTGTCCGTCGCTATGGGCGATAGCGGGATCGTCGCCTCGGGGCAGTTTTCGGCGACCAGCCGCAACACGACGGCGAGATCGTCCGCGAGCGCTTTGGCGCCGAGCCGTTGCGCGTCGCGTATGTCGCGCGCGAGAAATTGACAGAGGTCCTCTCGCGCACGGCCACAGGTGTTTCGGTAGGTGACGTAGAGCATTTCATGCCGTCTGGCGCAGGCGACCCCCGCGCCGTCGTCGATCAACGGATATGCGGCGCAATTTCCCTGACAGACGCTCTCCTGCATGACGAACCCTCCGACGCAAACCTTGTCGACATACCTGGGCTCCTTCGCGCGTGCAGCAATCCGCCGCGTCGCTATTTTTGAAAAAAACTCGCTACCCATTCCGATTTTCGATATTGGGGCGACTCTTTTCAGGGCTCGGGTCGACGTCCGGCCGGCGCCGGACGCCAACAGGGAAGCAAGGCTGGCGCCAGATTGCCGATGCCTCGATCCGGAACCGTTATCGGGTTGCGCCCGGCTTCCAGAGCACGTCGCCGCGTTCGCGGTTCACGTAACGCGAAGCGACAAAGAGAAAATCGGACAGCCGGTTCACATAGGCGAAAGCCGTCGGCGAAACCTCTTCGCCCTTCGTTTCAGCGAGCGAAACGAGCACGCGTTCGGCGCGTCGGCAGATCGTGCGCGCGACGTGCAGATGTGCGGCGGCGGCTTCGCCGCCGGGCAGCACGAAGGATTTCAGCGGCCCGAGGTCGGCGTTCAGCGCATCGATATCCTTTTCGAGCCGCTCCACCTGCGCGGGCACGATCACAAGCCGCATCGCCGGATCGATGGGGTTTGCGGGATCGACCGGCGTAGCGAGTTCGGCCCCGAGATCGAAGAGTTCGTTCTGGATGCGCGCCAGCATGGCGTCGAGCATGGGGTCGCCCGCCGCCGTCGCGAGCCGGACGACGCCGATGGCGGCGTTGGTTTCGTCGATTGCGCCGAAGGCTTCGACGCGGACGTCGTCCTTGCGGCGCCGCGCGCCGGTCGCGAGCGAGGTCTCGCCGCGATCGCCCCCGCGCGTGTAGATTTTGTCCAGTTTCACCATTTCTACCAGCGACCTCGCGCGTAAATCACGGTCATAACGAGGATCAGGGCGAGGAGTTGGAGTCCGACGCGCCAGCGCATCAGCTTCTGGGAGCGCGCCATGGACCCGCCGCCGCCGCGAAACGTATTGACAAAGCCGGCGGCGAGCACGAGGCCCACGGCGCCGACCGCCACGCCAATCGCAATGTTCGAAAGACTGGTCATGCGGCGCCCCTGCCCGGCGACGCGGCGCCGCTTGCCGCCCGCTGTAGTGAACCGCGCGAACGGGCGCAAGCCATTTGTCGCCGCCGTCAGCGCGGCAACAGACGCTGGAGATAATCGAGCTCTTCCGGCGGTCGTTCGGGTTGCCCGAGGCGGCGGCGCAGTTCTTCCTGCACGCGATGCGCGCGCTGCGCCGGCGGCAGGCCGAGCGGGTCGTAGCGCTGACGCGCATTGCGTCGGCCGCCATCGGCGCGGCCCAGCGGATCGGCGCCCTTGCCGCCGCGCGCCCGGGAGCGTCCGGGACCCTGACCGGGCTGTCCGCCCTCGGCTTCGCCCTGCATTTTTTCCGACAGCCGATCGGCGCCGCTGCGCAGGGAGTCGATTGCGCGTCCTTCCGCCTCCAGGGCCGCGCCGCGCCCGGTGCCGGACGGCCCCAGCGCTTCCTCCGCTTCTTTCATCGCCTGGCGCGCCGCGTCCAGTTCGCCGGCCGCCTCAGGGTCCTGTTCCGCCAGATCCCTCCGCTGACGTTCGAGACGTTCGCGCAGGTCGCGCTGACGATCGCGTTCGCCTGAGGTCTGGTCGCGATTGCGCCGGCCGTCCACGCCCTTGCCGCTTTGCGATGGCGACGCATCATCGTCATCGCTCCCGGCTTCGTTCATCTTTCGATAGGTCTGGTCGCGAAGCTGCTGCTCTTCGCGCGCGAGCGCGTCGAGATTGCGCAGAGCCTGCTGCGCGGCCTGTTGCGCGCGCTGTCGCGCGGCCCTCTCGCCCGGCGCTTCATTTTCGCCGGTCCGGAGATTTTCCATGATGTCCTGAAGCTCGTCGAGGAGCTGTTGCGCCTGCGCCAGATCGCCGGACTTCGTCGCCTTCTCGATGTCGTCCATCATGGATTGCAGTTCTTCGGGCGTAACGTCCGAGCCGTCGCCGTTTTCGGCCTCGCGCGGGCGCTTTGGATCGGGTTGCGCGCCCAGTTGCGCGAGAAGATTGTCGAGCGCGGCGCGTAGTTCGGCGCTGCGCTTTGCGATTGTTTCCTCACTGTCGCCGCGCGCGAGCGATTCCCGCATCGCCTCTTCGGCGGCGCGCATATCGCGCTCGGCCTGCGCGGCCTCGTCGCGCTCCACCGTAAGCGCCATGGCCCAGAGAAGATCCACGATCCCGCGCAATTCGTCATCCGTGCGGGGACCATTCAGGCTGACCCGCGCCGCCCGCAGCCCGAGGTGCACCGACGAAGGCGTATCGAAAATCTCCGGCGACAGGGCAAGCGCCTCCAGCGCCGAACGCACGGTTGCGCGGGCTTCAGGGTCCAGCGCCAGATTGCGCCGCTGTTCGATCAGGGCGCGGGCCAGCGGATTGCGGAAAATGCGTTGCGGCAGGGTGGTCTCGACGGGCGTCGACGACGCGACATGGCCGGCGGCGTCTGTCGCAGTGAGCCGCAGGGTCGCCAACGCGCCGGCATAGGGGTTTTCCGCGAGATCGAGCGTCGTTTTGGTCTCGCCGGCGCGGGCGGGCGGCGGCAGCGTCAGTCTGGGCGGCGGATAAAGGGCGCGCCGCAGGCCCGGCGGCCTTTCGAAGACCGCCTCGACGCCCGTAACTCCGTAATCGTCCTCGGCCGAATAGATCAGGGTCATCGATCCGCGCGCATTGTTGCGCGGGGTCTCGATGAGCGAAATCGTCGGCGGCGCGTCGGGAATGACCGAGATATCGAAACTGCGCCCGTCCGGCAGATCAAGCCGCGCCGCATCTGCAAGACGGTAGACCGGCGACGTCGCCGGTTGCTCCGCCGTCGCCGCCAGACCGCCGGCCACCGCGAGCCGGCTGGACTCCGGTCGCACGCGCAGGATTGAGTTTTCCGGGGCCTCGACGCGCCCGCTCTCCGCACCCAGCACAATCGCCGGCCGGCCGGTGTAGGCCGGGGGCTCGAACCAGGCGTCAATCCGCGCCGCCGGCGCGAAAAGTCCGCTGGCCCGCCAGTCAAAGGCGGCGGCGACGCGCGCGCCCTTTTCGTCGCCCGCCACGAAAGCCGCCCCCGCGGCGGCGACCAGCGCCAGGGCGCGCAGGGCGTAGGGATCGCGCGTCGGCAGGCCTGGCTCCGGCCGCGTCACGGGCAGTTGCGCCAGCGTCGCCTCCAGTCGGCGTCGATGCGCCGCCCAAAGCGCGCGCGTCTCGGGCGTAGCGCGGTCCGGCAATGTTTCCTGGGCGAGCGTATCCTCCAGCGATTGTGCGGGCCGCAGGCCTGGCGGCGCGCCGGCGTCGAGCCGTTTCAGCGCCGCCGCCCGTCGCGGCCAGCCGCGCGCGATTTCCCGCGCAACAAGGTAAAGCGCGGCGAAGCCGAAAAGCGCGACGCCCAACATGCGCGCCCCGACCGGAGCCGCCCGCCACGCGTCCAGCCAGGAAATCGTCAGGAAGAACAGCGCAAGCGTGGCCAGTCCCGCCGCGAGCCGCAGCAGCCGTTCCGCGAGGATCGCCTGCGCCGAACGCCGCAGCAGCGCCTGCCGCGCCGCTGGAGGGGCGGCGCGCGACGGTCGCGCATCCCGTCTGCGAAAAAACCGCGCCAGCGCAGCTCTGAACGTTTCGCCGATCGACGACATATGCTCTCCTGCGCGCCTGCCCGCGCCCGCAACCGGACTGGCCCCGAAACTATAGCGGCGACCACTGTCCTAGATGGCGTTTTCAGAAAAGATTCACAGAGCCGGCGGGATGGCGCCAGAATGCCGCCATGCGCCGCACCCGTCCCGCCCCCATCCGCGCGCCAGATGCGGACATCGTCTCCCCGCCGATCGACGATCCGGCCGCCCTGCCGCCGCCCGTCGTCGCAATCCGGGCGAAAATTCTTGAAGCGCTCGCGAAAAATGAGATCGAGGCGCTGCGTATCCCGATCGACTGGAATGAACTGCGTCCGATGTTCGCGCCGGGCGCCGCCGCACGCGATCCGATCGAGGTGCTCAAATCCCTGTCATTTGACGGTCGCGGTCGTGAAATTCTCGTAATCCTGCGCGCCGTTCTGGCGCAGCCTTTCGTGAAAATCCGGCGCGGCCCGGTCACGCTTTACGAATGGCCGGCCTTCGCGCGTCATCCGGGCCGGCCGGCGGACCCGGCGCAGGCGTCGGCGCAATGGGCCTGCGTGCGTTTCGCCGATCTCGCCCGCTCGAATGCGGAAGGAAAACCGCGCGCCATGCGGCTCGCCATCGCCGACGACGGCGTCTGGCATTACTTTCGAAGCGAGGATTGAGGTCGCGCGCCGTCACAAATTCGCGTGAAACCGCACCGGCTGTCCTTGGGACGGCGTAACCAGGTCGCCTTCCCACATCACCATGCGCCCGCGCACGAAGGTTCCGACCGGCCATCCGACGACTTCCTTGCCGTCATAGGGCGTCCAGCCGACGCGCGAGGCGATCCAGGCGTTGCGGATCGTCTCGCGCCGCTTGAGATCGATAACTGTGAAATCGGCGTCAAAGCCGACAGCGAGACGGCCCTTGTCGGCGAGGCCGAACAGGCGCGCCGGTCCCGCGCACATGAGATCGACGAAGCGCGCCAGCGTCAGGCGTCCGGCGTTTACGTGATCGAGCAGCAGCGGCACGGTCGTCTGGACGCCGGTCATCCCGGCGGGGCTGTCCGGATAGGGCTTCGCCTTTTCCTCCAGCGTATGCGGCGCATGATCCGAGCCCAGAACGTCGACGACGCCCTCCTGCAGGCCGCGCCACAGACCCGCGCGATGACGCGCCTCGCGAACCGGCGGATTCATCTGCGCCAGCGTGCCGATTCGTTTATATTCGCTGTCGTCCATTGTCAGATGATGCGGCGTCACCTCGACGCTGGCGATGTCCTTGTTCTGCGCCAGCAGCGCGATTTCCTCTTCCGTCG
This sequence comes from uncultured Methylocystis sp., assembly GCA_964543915.1. GTDB lineage: Bacteria > Pseudomonadota > Alphaproteobacteria > Rhizobiales > Beijerinckiaceae > Methylocystis. The sequence continues at coordinate 8,066 of CAZJAY010000045.1, forward strand.
TCACATGCAGCACGTGAATCAGCGCGCGTTTCTCTCGCGCGATGCGCAGCAGGCGTTGCGTCGAACGCAGCGCTGTTTCCACATCGCGCCAGACCGGATGCGACGAGGGATCGCCGGCCCGGCGCAGCGGCTTGCGTTCCTCGA
>CAZJAY010000046.1:0-8178 GCA_964543915.1 uncultured Methylocystis sp.
GATTATCTGGACGAAGGCACGCTCGCGACGGCGCTGGCGGGGGGCAGCGGCATGTAATTGGCGGCCAGCAGGCTAAAGGAAAAACGGCCCGTCGTTACATCCACGCTCGGGCCGTTTCCGGATAAGCCGCCAGAGGGCGTGGCGGCCCCTCTCCGAGAGAGGTGGGCGCCTGCGCTGTCTTTTGCAAGTCCCGGCTTTTATCGGGACTTTCGATCAGGGCTACGGGATCATTTCGCCGTTTTGGCCGCGATGATCTTCGCGAAATCGTCGAGATGGATCTCGCCGGAATATTTTTCGCCATTGATGAAAAAGGTCGGCGTCGAATTCACGCCGAATTTGTCATTCGCGCGATCGCGGACCTTGTTCACCTTCTCGAAAAGCGCCTGATCCTTCAGAATGGTTTCGAAACGCTCCTGTCCGATGCCCGTCTGCTTCACGACATTCGCCAGCCCGTCGAGCGGCTTGTCGACGAAGGCCCAGTTTTTCTGCTGGGCGAAGAGCAGGTCGATTGCGGCGTCGCGCTTGTCGTCGCCGAGCTCTCGCGCAAGCATGAAGGCGGCCGTTGCAAGCGGATCCAGCGGGAATTCCCGCAGGATAAATTTCGCCTTGCCCGTATCGATGAAGTCTTTCTTCAATGCCGGATAAACGTCGCGATGGAAGGCCGCGCAGTGGGAGCAGGTCATTGAGGCGTATTCGACGATCGTAACCGGCGCGTTGGCAGATCCCTCGACAACATCGGGCAGGGCGTTCGGCGCCATGAGTTCGTCAATGGCGATCTTGCCCGCCGGCTTCGCTTCGGCGTGCGCGGGGTCCGCCGGAAGGCGCGAAAGCGCTAAGGCTGCCGCCGCTACGGTCAGAAAACGACGTCGGGATGAGCTGGAAATCGCGAAAGCCATGGGGTCGTCCGTCCTGTGAGTGAGCGTCGGCGACCATAATCCGCCCGCCGAATATGGCAAGACGCCGCTCAGACGGATTACCTTCGGAAAAGGAATCCCGGCCTAAAGGCCATGCCGTGGTTTCAGGAACCAGTAAAGGAGACCGACGGCGGCGAGGCAGAGGCCAAACCAGAACACGACGTCGCCGATCATCAAATCTTGCAGACTGTAGCTGAACACGCTGATAATGAGGCCGCTGACCGCGAACCAGAGCGGTCGTTGTCCGCGCTCCTGTTCCGGCGCGTTTTTATTGAGCGACTGGGGCATGGGAAATTTCTCCTTACAAAATTCCTATGATGAGATAGGGCGGGGACCGCGAAAGTTGAGGGGGCCTTTCCCGCAGCTGTTGCGCGCGCATTGGCGCAGGCCGGCGGCCGCCTATTTTTGTTGAATGACGGAAAAATCCAGCGCGACCGATGCCGCGCTTCGCAGCCGCGTTCTGTTGTCCGTTGAGGAGGTTGCGGCGGCGGATTGGGATCGTTGCGCCAATCCGCCGGGCATGACGTCGGAGGAGCGCTTCAATCCCTTTTTGACTCACGCCTTTTTCCGGGCGCTCGAGGAGTCGGGTTCGGTTGGCGCCGCGACCGGCTGGACGCCGGCGCATGCGGGCGTTTTCGACGCGTCCGGGCGTCTTGTCGCTGTTGCGCCTTCCTATCTCAAAACCCACAGCATGGGCGAATATGTCTTCGATCAGCGTTGGGCTGAAGCCTATCTGCGCGCCGGCGGTCGTTACTATCCAAAAGTTCAGGTCGCGACGCCATTTACGCCCGTAACGGGACGTCGCCTCCTTTGCGCGTCGGATGCGTCCGCCACGACCCAGCATGCGCTTATCGCGGCGCTCGGCGACCTGTGCGGCAAAGCGCGCGCGTCATCGACCCACGTCGCATTCCCGACGCAGGCGGAGCGCGCAACGCTTGAAGCGGCGGGGTTTCTGCCGCGCATCGGCGTGCAGTATCATTTTTTCAACGAGGGCTATCGCGACTTCGAGGATTTTCTTGACCGGCTTCCGTCCCGCAAACGTAAGGCGATCCGCCGCGAGCGGCGGGCGGCGCTGGGGGACGATCTCGAAATAGATCTCCTGACCGGCCCGGAGATCGCCTCCCGGCACTGGACGGATTTCCATGCGTTTTACGTTGCAACCGCTGTGGGGAAATGGGGGCGTCCCTATCTCACGCGCGATTTTTTCGCGCGTATCGTCGCGTCAATGCCGGCGCGTATCCTGCTCGTGATGGCGCGGCGAGGGACGGAATATATCGCGGGCGCGATCAATTTCCTCGGCGACGACGCCATTTATGGTCGCAATTGGGGTTGCCTTGAGGATCGGCCCTTTCTGCATTTCGAGGTGTGCTATTATCAGGCGATCGAATTCGCCATCCGGCGTGGCTATCGACGCGTAGAAGCCGGCGCCCAGGGCGAGCACAAGATGGCTCGCGGCTATCGGCCCGTAGTCACCCATTCGGCCCATGATTTCGTCGATCCGGCGCTGCGCAATGCGGTCGCGGATTATCTTGCACGCGAAAGGCCGGCTGTGGCGGCGCTGATCGAAGAGGCGACGACGGCGCTGCCGTTCCGGGCGGATGCGTGAGTCGCATGCGGGCGTTTGATCCAGGGTTGCGAAAGGCATTATCATGGAAGTCTGTTTCGTCGGGTCGGATTTGACCGGATGTTCTGGAAAGGGAGCCGATGGCCGGCGGGACCGATGGCGACGCGATACTTGCCTATGCGGTGGAGATCGTTTCGTCCTATGTAGCCAATAATCAGACGCCGGCGGCCGAACTCCCGGCGCTGCTGCAATCTGTCCACGACGCGGTGAAACGGCTTGCCGCGGGCGAGGCGGCTGTCGACCCGGCGCTCACGTCTCGTGCGCCGGCTGTGTCTATCCGAAAGTCAATTACCCCCGACTATCTGATCTGCCTTGAGGATGGCCGGCGCTTCAAATCGTTGAAGCGCCATTTACGCACAGCCTATGGCATGACCCCGGAAGACTATCGCGCGAAATGGGGGCTTGGGCCCGATTATCCGATGGTCGCGCCGAATTACGCGAAGACCCGTTCGACGCTGGCGGTTCAGATGGGGCTGGGTCAGAAAAGCGCCGCCGCCGCCTCGCGCCGGTCGCGACGATAGGCTCCGCCGCGCAAGGAGCCGCCGATGCGTGATGTGATGTGCATAGAGGATTTGCGTCACGTTGCGCGCCTGCGCGTGCCCCGCATGTTCTTCGATTATGCGGATGGCGGATCGTGGTCGGAGATTACCCTTCGCGCCAATGAAGCGGACTTTGCCCGGCTGAGCTTTCGTCAACGTATTGGCGTTGATATTTCCAGCCGCAACATCACGACGAGTTTGCTTGGACAGCGCGTCGCCATGCCGGTCGCGCTCGCGCCCATCGGCATGTGCGGTCTGCAACATGCCGACGGCGAAATTCTCGCCGCCCGCGCCGCCGGGGCGTTCGGCGTGCCGTTTTGCCTCTCGACCATGAGCGTCTGTTCAATCGAGGATGTCGCCGCCAATACCGAAAACCCTTTCTGGTTTCAGCTTTACGTGATGCGTGACCGCGCCTTTGTCGCGCGTCTCATCGAACGGGCGGCCGCCGCGCTCGGCGCCGCGCTGGGCCTGACAATGGATCTCCCGATCCGGGGAAAGCGGCTTCGCGACGCCCGTAACGGCCTCGCCGCGCCGCCACCGCTCACGCCGCGCTTTCTGCTGGAGCTCGCGCGCAAGCCGCGCTGGAGCCTCGGCATGTTGCGCACGCGGCGTCGAAGCTTCGGCAATCTTGTCGGACACGTCGAGGGCGTCGACGCGTTGCGTTCCCTCGAAGCATGGATTCAAATCCAGTTCGATCCCGCGATGAACTGGGATGACGTCGCCTGGATCCGACGCCTGTGGCGGGGCCCGCTGGTGCTGAAAGGCGTCATGGATCCGGAGGATGCGCGCCGCGCTGCCGATTACGGCGCCGACGCGATTGTCGTCTCCAACCATGGCGGTCGACAGCTCGACGGCGCGCCGTCGACGATCTCGGCTTTGCTGACGATCGTTGACGCCGTCGGCGACCGGATCGAAATTCTTGTCGACGGCGGCGTGCGCAGCGGCCAGGACGTTTTGCGCGCCGTCGCGCTTGGCGCGCGCGGGGCCATGATCGGCCGCGCTTTCGTCTATGGCCTTGGCGCGTTCGGCGGCCCCGGCGTAACGCGTTGCCTTGAAATCATTCACGAGGAGCTCAGCCTGACCATGGGCTTCTGCGGTGCGACGAATATAGCCCATGTCGATCGCGCGCTCCTCGCCAACAGTTCCTCTATCCCGCATTCCCAACAGGCCAGCAGCGGAACAACTTCATGAAAACAATTCTGGTCACCGGCGCCACGGCCGGCTTCGGCGCGGCGATGACCCATCGCTTCATCGCGATGGGTCATCGCGTGATTGCAACCGGTCGTCGCGCGCAACGTCTCGATGCGCTGAAAGCCGAACTCGGTCCGCAGTTGTTCACCGCCGCCTTCGATATCGCCGATGCAAACGCAATCCGCACCTTCGTGGAAGGTTTGCCTGCGGTCTGGCGCGATATCGACGTGCTTGTGAATAATGCGGGGCTCGCGCTTGGTCTTGCGCCCGCCTGGGAGGCGCCGCTTTCCGACTGGGACACGATGATCGAGACCAATATTCGCGGGCTCGTCCATATGACCCGCGCCATTCTGCCTCGCATGGTCGAACGCGATGACGGCCTCATCGTCAACATTGGTTCGACGGCGGGCGAATATCCCTACCCGGGGGCCCATGTCTATGGCGCGAGCAAAGCCTTCGTCCGGCAATTTTCGATGAATTTGCGCGCCGATCTCGTCGGCCGCAACGTCCGTGTGAGCGATGTTGAACCCGGTCTGTGCGGCGGCTCGGAATTCAGCGAGGTCCGATTTGGTGGCGATCCGGACAAGGCGGCGGCCGTCTATGCCGGCACGCAACCGCTGACGCCTGACGATATCGCCGAAACCGTCAGCTGGCTCATTTCCTTACCAAGGCATATAAATATCAATAGGATAGAGATGATGCCCACTTGTCAGGCGAGCGCCGGCCTCGCCGTCGCGCGGCGCAAGGCGGAGTAGTGAGGGGCGCTGGGTCCACCGGTTCCGGACGCCGCCGCCACACCTTTGTCTGATTTCGGCGTGTTTATGCGGCGTCCGGCGCGGGTTTGACATTTCTTCGCCGGCGAGGAGGGGAATCGCCAATGCGAAACAATTTCGGCAGCGAAGAACTCATTTCCCGCAATTATGCGGTCGAAACGATCCGCGAGAACGCCATCGCCCTGATGATCGTTGCGACGACCTGGGTCCTGTTTGCAGGGCTGATCACCGGCGAAATTTTCTGACAGACCGCATCCGGGACGGCGGCCCCCTTTATCGGGCAAGGTCCGATCGATCGCGGGTTTCCGGCATGGTCGCATAAACAAGCAGTGATACGAAAATCGCGGCGGACGCATAATAGAAGAACCATTCTTCATGTTGCCGCGATTTGAACCATAGCGCGAGATATTCGGCTGAGCCGCCGAAAACAGACACCGTCAGCGCATAGGGCAGGGCGACGCCCGTGACCCGGATCGCGGGGGGAAAAAGCTCCGCCTTCACCACTGCATTGATCGAGGTGTAAAGACCGACGATCAGCCAGCCGCAACAAACAAGCGCGAGCGCGCAGGCAGCGTTGTTTGTCTCGCGGATCGCGAACAGTCGCGGCGCGGTGCAGAACGCGCCAAGCGCGCCAAAGGCGATAAGCATGGGACGGCGACCGATCCGGTCGGACAGCGCGCCATAGACGGTCTGGAGCGTGAGCGCGAAAACCAGCGATGCAGCCATGACCCAGGTTGTTTCTGTCGCGCTTAAACCGGCCGATAATTTGAGAAATTTCTGCATCCAGGACGTGTAGACATAAAAGGCGACGGTGCCGCCAAGCGTTAGCCCGACCACCGTCGCTGACTCGCGCCGATGTTCGAGAAGCGCACGCAGCGAACCGCGTCGCACGTCATCCTGCGTCGCAGCGCAAGAGGTCGTTTCGGAGAGGTCGCGACGCAACCACAGCGTGGCGAGCGCGAGAAATCCGCCAATCAAGAACGGGATGCGCCAGCCCCACCGGCGTAACGCTTCTTCATCAAGCGCGATATTCTGCAGGAAAAGCAGGACGCCCAATGCGAGCAGCTGACCGGCGATCATCGTCACATACTGGAAGCTCGAGAAGAAACCCCGGCGTCCGGGCGGGGCCATCTCAGCTAGATATGTCGCGCTCGATCCATACTCGCCGCCCAGACTCGCGCCTTGCAGCAGGCGCGCGACAAGCAGAAGTGTCGGGGCGGCCATGCCGATCGCGGCGAAGGTTGGCAAAACAGCGATGAGTGCAGAGCCGGCGCACATCAGCAGAACCGAGAGCATGAGCGCCGCACGTCGGCCGCGACGGTCGCCAATCTGGCCGAAAACATACGCGCCGACAGGCCGCATCAGGAAACCAAGCGCGAAGACTCCCGAGGCCGCAAGCATCTGCGCGACCGGATCGTCGCCGGGGAAAAAGGCGTCGGCGAAATAGATCGAGAAGGACGAATAGACGTAGAAATCATACCATTCAACCAGATTGCCGGCCGAGGCGATCAGTATGGCGCTCGGGCCGCCAGTTTTATCCGTCTCCGGGATCATTTGCCCCCGCCATGCGATTCATCGCGACATGTGTAGACCGGCTGGACGATCCGTGCGAGCCGCGCGACATCTTGTTTCGTGCTATGCGGGTGCACGGGAACGGAGCGCGTCGGGGCTTCCGTAATCCCCAATGCCTGTCGGGGCGTCCGTTGAAGCTGAACCCTTTCGCTTTTTTTCGCCGTCCGCCGCCCTCAGGCGATCCGGGGCTCGCGGCGCTCGCCGGCGAGATCACGGACAATCTGCGCGCCCTCGGGTTGCATGTGACAGCCCGCGCCTGGGGCGCGCGTTTCCATGAAATCCGGGCCTCGTCGTCGCCGCGCATGGTCGTCGAGCCGGACAATCCGGCTGCTTCGGGCGTAGCTCTCCTGCTGGCGGGCGATTACGCGCCGCCGACGCTTGTGTTCGAGCGGATCAACAGTATCGAGCGCGGCCTCGGCCGTCGGATGTTTCATGCCGCGCTCGATGCTTTACGCCGGCATCCCGGCCTGCTCGCATCTGTGCGGGTCAACGATCTCTCGCCCTTCCAGTCGGATGGTCGCCGCTGGTGGGAGCATATCGCGGCGGCGAATGATGATTTCGACTGGCGCATCACCCACGATCCGGACGGGACCCACCGGTCCTGATCCGTCAGTGCGCCACATGACTTGACGAGCGGCGCGCCGGCTCGCGAAAATCACGCCAGTGAGGAGAGCCGTCGTGGCGTTGGGAATATTTCGTCGATGGTCGGGCGCGACGGTGCAGGATGCGCATTCAGCGCCGGTCATGTTCGACAGCGTGGATTTTCGTCGCAAGCAGGCCGTGCTTGCGCGACTCTTGCGTGAATTCGACGCAGCCCCGGATGCGGCGACGCTCGTCGCCGAAAGACAGAGTTGTTTCTTCCTCGGGCAGAATTTCGTTTAGGTAGGCGAAACCCTTCCCGATGGCGCGATGCGGATTTTTTACGATCCGGAGATGATCGAAGCGCGTATGGGGTGTTGTCTCGCCCATGAGCTTCAGCACGCACGCTATTTTATTGTGCGCGAAGCCTATCATGCTGAAAGGCCGGATGGGCCGTTGCACGGGCGCTTCGCCGCCTACACGCCGCAACTGCTTGCGGCGCGCGGCGGCGTGTCGGATTATTCGCGGGAGCACTGGCGCGAATGGAAAGGAGCTTCGCTACCGCTTCTCTTCTCGATGGAGCTGGAAGAGGGCGGTAGTGAACCGATCAACGAAACGATCGCCGAAGTCGCCAAGGCGCTCTACAATTGGGGCGCCGATGTCGCCATCGATCCGGTCTGGCGCGCGCTGCATGACGATGTGAACTTGGAATTCGAGCGGCTGCGCGGGCGCAGCGCGTGACGGCGAAAATAACAGATCGCGCCGCGTTCAGATAATATTGCTGCCCATATTGACGAGCAGCGCAAGGATCATGGTGTTGAAGAAAAACGCGATCAGCGCGGGGATGAGAACGATGCCGCGAAATTCCCGCGTGCAGACTTCGACGTCGGACGTCGCGCAGGAAACGCCGACGGTTTAGGCGTAATACAGAAAATCGATATAGCGTGGGCTATCCGTTTGAGGGAAGAGGAGGCCTACCGTTGTCC
>CAZJAY010000047.1:0-8171 GCA_964543915.1 uncultured Methylocystis sp.
ATCATCGCATTCTCCCGAAGAAAGGCCATCATAAGCGGATCGAAGCTCTTGATCGCCAATGGTCCCGGGTACGCGGCGACGCTTTCCGCGACGCGACGCGCGGCGTGGGTCTCTCCATCGAAGGCGCTCTTGATTTCAACGATCAGCGGCGTAGCCCCCCCGACGGCGGCGAGGAAACCCTCGAAACTCGGAATGGTTTCGGACGAACCACGCAAGAGCAATTGTCGCAGCCACGCCGAATCCCGTTCCCGCACCGGTCCTTCCGTCTCGGTCAGCCGGTCAAGCCTGTCGTCGTGAAATACGACAAGCCCGCCGTCGCAGGTCTGCTGCACGTCACATTCGATGGCGTAGCCGGCGGCGATCGCCGCCTGCGCCGCCGCAATCGAGTTTTCGATCCGTCCCGCACCTGCTGCGTGCAGGCCACGGTGCGCGATCGGCCTTGCGAAACAGGCGGCGAGGATCGTTTCGTTCAAGCGAGGATCTCGAAAACGCCCTCGATCTCAACCGCCGCGTCCAGCGGCAGTTGCGCGACGCCGACCGCAAATCGGGCATGTTTGCCATTTTCGCCGAGGACAGCGCCGAAAAGATCCGATGCGCCATTGACCACCTGCGGAACGGACGGAAAATCCGGCGCGCAATTGACATAGCCGCCGACCCGGACGGCGCGCAGCCGGGCGAGATCCCCCACGGCCGCCGACGCCTGGGCGAGAACATTGAGCGCCGCCTGGCGGGCGGCGGCCTGACCAGCGGCGAGAGCCACCTCGTTCCCGAGCTTGCCCCGGTGGGCTGGATCAAGGCCGGCAGCGCCCATCGGCAGCTGGCCGGACACGAACAGGAGATTGCCTGTCCGCATGAAGGGCGCATAATTGGCCACTGGGGAAGCGGCGGGCGGCAAGGTCAGACCGAGCGCGGCGAGTCGTGCGGCCGGGGTTTGGAGCGAAGCGTCCGTCATATTCGCGCATCCATGCAAGATAAAAGATTTGCAGCGTTTCGCATCGGACCCTACTTTTGCGGCTGGCGACGCGCAATGCCATCGGCGGGAGACGCCCCGCCAGATCCCCGGGGAAACTTGACGCGCGGCGCGTGTGGATCCGGAAAGAAAAGAGTCGCTGATGAGAAAAAGGCTGCGTTCCCGACTGTTCGCCCTTGCGCTCCCGATGCTCGCGGGCGGCGGCGTCCATGCGGAGGGGCCGCTCGCGCTTGCCCCGCATCGGGCCGTCTACGACCTCGGACTTCTCGGCGGAGCGGGCGCGAAGGCGCCAACGGCCGCACGCGGGCGCGTGGCGTTCGATTTCTCCGGTTCGTCATGCGATGGCTATGTCCAGAACTTCCGGCAGGTGACCGAAATGCAGCCGGCGGAAGGCAATAGCCGGCTTTCCGATATGAACTCCGCGACGTTCGAAACGGGAGACGGCCAGAGTTTCCGCTTCAGGATCGAAACGAAAATCGATCGCGTCGTCGCCGAAACGATCGACGGAAAGGCGCGGAAAAAGGAAGGCGCAGGCATTTCGGTCGAACACGACAAACCGAAAAAGACGTCGCTCGCCTTCGACACGCCGATTCTGTTTCCGACCGAACATCTGAAACGGATCATTGACGCCGCGCGCGCGGGCGAAGCCATGCTCGAAGCGCGCGTCTACGATGGCGCAAACGACGGCGACAAGGTTTCCGACACGATGACCCTGATCGGGAAACCACTCGTTACGCCCGTACCGGAGAAGGCGGCGCAAGTCGACGTTCTGAAGGGCATGCGGCGGTGGCCCGTTTCGGTGTCCTATTTCGAAGCGGGCAAAAAAGACGGCCAGCCAATCTATGTTCTCTCTTTTGATCTCTACGAAAACGGCATATCGCGCGCGCTCAAGCTCGATTACGGCGAATTCGCCCTGAAGGGCGAACTCGTCGAACTGGCCTTTTCGTCGACCGCCGCTTGCGATCCGCACCCGACAAAATAGCAGGGCGCCCTCGCGGGCACGCCAGCCCTGCGCAAGGAAACCGCGTCTAGGCTGTCAGGCTGATCGTTTTGCCCCGGTTGGCCCTGGCGTTGGATATGTCTGCGTGATGACGACGATTTCTGCCTATCTTGCGGTGGCGCGGGATCTGCCCCGATGGCGCGCGGTTACGGAGAAGACGCCGGAAGTCGGCCTTGAGACGAAATATTTCCGCGCGAAAATCGCGGCCACGCGATCCATTGAGGCATTGCTGAAAGATCGCCGTATATTCAATTACGCGATGAAAGCCTTCGGGCTCGGCGATCGGACCTACGCCGTCGGCCTGATGCGTCGCGCGCTCGCGCAGGGCAGCGCCGATCCGCAAGCTTTGGCGCGCACGATGAATGATCAGAATATCCTTTCCTTCGTGCGCAGCTTCGAGCCGTTGCGCCAGGGCGCAGCGATTTCGGCGACCGCGATTAACGAGATCGCCGGCCGCTATGTCGATCAGGCGATGCGGGAGTCACAAGGAAAACAGAATCCGGGCGTCGAGCTTGCGCTCTATTTTCGCGACAAGGCGCCAAAACTCGGCAGCATTTACGGCGTTCTGGCGGACCGTAAACTCCTCGATGTCGTACAGACCGCATTGAGTCTATCCCCCAGAATGTCTGCGCAGCAGATCGATACGCAGGCGCGGCTTCTGGCTGCACGGGTGAAGATCGAGGATTTTCGAGACGCCCGAAAACTCGACGCTTTTATCGCGCGTTTCGCCGCCAATTATGACATGCGCAACGGCGACCCGACGGCGACGAATCCGACGCTGGCGCTCTTTGGCGCGGGGGCACAGGAAAATGGCGGCCCCATTGGGGTTGATTTCAGCCTGATCCTTCGGCGGCAGACCGCAGGACGGGTATTCTGATCGAGGCGCCAGCAGCGGACGAAACAGGCTTATCGCGTCGTGGAGCTCATGCCGTCCTGCAACAAGGTGCCGACATTGGCGTTAAATTTGGCTTCTCCAAGCGTACGGAAGTTAACCGCAAAAAAGATCGTCTGGTTTCGGATCGGTCCGGTATACCAGGGTTGATAGACAGAAGAATAATTAATCGAGACATTCATACAATCATCGCTATATCCGCCGCCAACGCCATAGAGCGCGGTCGCAAAAAACGAAGAGGTTGTCGGGTCCTTGTAAAACGCTGAATAGCTACCGCCACGCGACATATCGAATGTGACCGAGCCATTAAGATAATAGTTTTTCGTGACATCCCACTTCGCATTGGATGAGAGACCCTGACGCCGATAGCTGAACCCGATCTGTGGCTGAGACTCATAATTGGCGTATTGCAAACCAACCGTGATGGGATTGAGATTAAGGCTTGCAAGAAGATCAATTCGGCGCGCGTCGAGAGAGTTCTTGTCGAAACGACCCTTGGCGGTGACGTTCAGGAAAGATGCAGGCGCAACGACCAGTCGTCCGACAAAATCCGAGGTCCGCGTATTGAGTCCGGAAGCGAGACAAACATTCGCAGCGTCGGCCATCGAATAGGCGTTTGGACCGGCTACTTGCTGCGACTGACCCGCCATAGCATTGACAAAGCCGCCATTGGCGAAATACAGGGTCGCCTGACCGCCATAGTTCATTCGCGTGCCCGTCTCGAAACGGTCATAGCCGGAAAACTTGCTCCACTCGAAGAGCGTTGAGTCGTCAAAAACGAGGCTCTGCGCATCGAGGTTCACAAGTGACGGGCTCGACGTCTGGTTAGGGCGGGTGATGAGCTGAACGATCGGCTCAAAAATAATATTGCCCAGCGGACTGCGAGCGAGAACAGGGTAGCGATAGTCAAAGCCCATTCCCGGCGTCGCCTGGCCACGGAACTGATCGTTCTGGCCAGGAATGAAGAATGCCTGATTGGCGTTCGGGATCGGCTGGTAGTCGCCATTATAGACCGGATAGGTCCCCGATTCATTGTAGTTCAGATAGCTGCCCATGAAACGCGCAAAGGCGAAGGGCGTCCACGCGCCGCCGACGGGATCAATAATCTTTCGTTTCCACAACGCGCTCGCCGCGCCGCGTGTATAGGCGCCGCCGACGCCGCGCAGAAGACATTGGCTCAGATTTGGATCCTTGTTTGGCGAATAAATCTGGCAAACATCATACATCTGATATTTCAGTCCATCCGAGCCATAGGCAAAGCCGAATGTCTGCGGCTGGACCGACTGATAATTGGCGAGACTCGCCGAGATACTGTTGAAATTCGCATCAACCTCCACCTGCCCGCCGATGCCGGCGGTTTTCTCCGGATCGATATCAAAAACGCGATTATAATCGACCATCGGATGGGCGACCGGCATCTGCGCCTGAATATCGCCGGGCAAAAGACCCTGGAAATAATTCCCCTGCATATCGAAATAGCTACGCGGACCCTGGCCTTTCAGATAAAGGATCGACGCGCTTTCGCGGAAGAAAAAGTTATTGTTCAGGGTGTTGTAAAGACCGAAGTCCTGCAGGAAATAACGATCTGTGAAATAGGCGCCGTCCCAACCAAATTTCCAACGATCGTTCAGCGCGAAATTGCCCTGGCTCTGCACCATGCCCCTGAATGCGCGATCGCCCGCCCCAGCCGGAGCTGGCAGAAAGTTTTTACGTGCTGCTTCGCTGACATAGGCGCCGTCCGCCCGCAACATAACACCCCCGTTCACGAAGCGCTTGCGGAACTCGCCCGTGAGAAAAGGAATGCCTGACTTATTGTAATATGTCGGCGTAAGCGTCAGATCCGTATCGGGCGCGATATCCCAGAAAAACGGCGCCTTGACGCCCACTCCGATGAAATTCGCGTAGGTGACCGAGGGAAGAAGGAAGCCGGTTTTTCTTTTAACTGTTGGATCGGGCTGCGAAAGATAGGGAATATAGGCGATCGGCGTTCCGAGAAATTCAAACGCCGCATCCTCGTAATAGACCATTTTCTCCTTTGTATCATGAATGATGCGTTTGGCCTTGATTTGCCACAATCTCGGCCTCGACGGGTCGTCCTTACAGGCCTCACAGGCCGTGTAGGATCCCTTTTCGAACACCCGATAGTCCCCAATGACTTCGCCATGAGGAGAACTCACATGGGTCTTGTCGGTCGTGTCATATTGCAGACTATCAATAAAGCCTTCTTTGAAATCATCAGTCAGTTCAAATTTGTCGGCGCGCACGACGCTCCCGTCGCGCTCGGTCAGTTTCGCATTGCCTTCGGCAAGGACCTGCTGTGTCGTCTGGTTGTAGGTGACACGATCAGCCTCAAGCAAACGACCCTTGTAGAAAATCTGAACCTTTCCGCTCGCTATGATCGTATTGGAGTCCCGATTGTTAATCATCTCCTCCGCTTCAACGACCATGCGTTCGTTTTGCGCCGCGCGCGCGGCGAGCGGCCACAGCGCAAGGAGGGTAAAGACGATAAAAGCAAAATTTCGGACGAACGACGTGCGGGCCAATGACGCGCGGCGCAAACACGAAATCATGGCGGAGGCATGGCGCACCGTCATCGCCCGACCTCAATTACCGACAGCGCCAGACCGAGCGACATGTTCTCCAGCACCGCTTGGCGAAGGCTGGCGACGAACGGAAAGGTTCCACGCAGGCCGCCGGCATCTACATGAATTGGTTGATTAAGGTAAAGCATGAAGCGCGAAAACGCGCCAGTTGAAACGCCGTCCAACGCGCGCCGAATGCCGAAGAGGCTTAATGAATCGGAAACAGCAGCGCGCGCGCCGATGACGATGAGATCGCCCGGCGAGGCGCAACGCAGGCGCGACGAAACCTCCGCGCAAAATCCCAGGACGTCCTTCACACCGCCATGCATGAACCCGCTTTGGGATAAATTCGTGACGCGCCGGAAGATCGCTATCGCCTTTACGAGGCTCACGCCGGCGGGCGGGCGCCCGAAACACGGGCAGAGTCCGCCACCGGTCGCCGCCGTTGCGACGACGCGTCCCCGATTGCCGAAAACTGATCCGATACGAGGCAGAGCCGGCTCCGTTATAATCGTGGCGCTTTCGTCCAGAACTCAAGCAACAGACATTTTCTGCCTACACGGCGGGCGGAAGGCGGACAAGGCGCGCAAATGTCGTTAACGGATAAGGAATGCATTGATTTTCAGAGCGTTGCATTTTCGCAACGCCCGTTTCCGGCCGCCACGCGGCGGCGCGATTGTCTTTATGGAAATTTTGTGGCGACGGACGCAGGTCGCATCATTTCGGGCGGCTGTATTTCGACTTTTCAGCGGGCGTTGCGCCTTCCGGCGTTCCGACGCGGCCAGCGCTGGCGAGATTGCGGGCGCGGGCGTTCTCAAGCGCGCGGATCGATTCCTGCTCAGCCTCGAATCGTTTGACCGGAAGATTCGCGCTTTCGAGAAAACCGGGCGGCGGCGGACGAAACGGCTCGTAATCCAGTTGATCCGGCGCGGGACGGGAGCGAACGACGAAATCGGCCGCCGGCGGAACGCTGGGACTGAGGCCGAGGCCCTGCATCAAACCGTTGATCAGTTCGCCGGGCGATCCGACGTCGCCCGCGCGCGCCGCATCTGTCGCGAGAAGGCCGCCGAGCAGACAAAACGCAATTTGGCAACGACGGACAAGCATCGACATCTCTCGGAAAATTATTGCCAGCGACGCTATCTGGCCGCAAGATTGCGGCATAAACACGATCCTGTCGTGGGTCGCGGATGCTCAAGCGACATCGCGCCCATTTGCCGCGCGATAGAACCTTGAGCCCGCTCCTTGAGCTTCCGGCAGCATCGCAACCCGCGCCGTTCACGCAATCGCTCCCGGTCGCCGGGAAACGAGCCGCAAAGCTATCAATTTCATAATCTTACGATTTGAGCAGCGCGGCCGGCGGCGGCGAGGCGGTCAGAACCTCGGCGGCGCCGTGATCGTTTCGAGGTAGTTGTAGCTCGAACAGAATCCTGCGAGGCGGTTTTCAGGCAACTTGCAGGCCGGCGGCGCCATGACCAGCGACGGGTAGGTTTTTTTTCTCGCTACGACATATGGCGCGTTATTGACCTTGTCGCTGGCGCAGGCGGCGAGCGACAACAAGATCGTCAAAATCAAGGTTTTCTTCATGAGCCTGCCTGAACGCGGGATCGACGACGTGCCGCGACAATCGACGTTTTCCCGCACTTTTTCAAGATCATGGATTTTCCGCGTGTATGGCGGCGGCTGGAATTTGCGCTTCTATTCGGCGCGCGGCGGCGGCGCGGCGATCGTGTGGAGTTCGCCCGCGGCCGGCGTCCTGACATTCGCGTTCAGCTTTCGAAGCATGGTGAGGCAAAGCTCTCTGACGGCCGCGTCGCTCACAGAGTCGGCCACTTTGGCAAGTTGGCAAAAAGCCATTGCACGCTGGGCGATCGTGTCTTCATAGACAAAGGGATCGGCGAAACCATCGAGATCGTCGTGATAATTGTCGGACATGGCGGTTCGCGGAAGGAGACGGGTAGAGTCCGGAAAATGGGCGCGCGACAGCGACAATTTAAGGCCCGCCGGCGATCTTTATGGCTCCCGGTGAGTCGTTCTCAAGCTGAAGGTCCTTTTTTCAGATATTTACGCTTATTTTCCGAAACGACGCGACGGCGACGGCATATCGCGGCGGAACGGCCCTATTTTCGACCCCGGGGGCGACGATACAGGTGCGGCAGCTGTGAAAGACCCGATCCGATGCTCTATTATTTTGTGAAAATTACCCTCTCGGCCGTGTTGATTGTCGCGATTTCGGAAATCGCCAAGCGATCCTCAGGCTTTGCCGCGCTGGTTGCTTCCTTACCCACCACGACCCTGCTGGCTTTCGTCTGGCTTGGCCTCGAGGGGGAGAGTCCGGAAAAACTCGCGACTCTGTCCGCCCAGATCTTCTGGCTCGTGCTCCCCTCGCTGATCCTCTTCCCGCTTTTCGCCGTGCTGCTGAAAAATGGCGTCAACCTTTGGGCGAGCCTGGGCGTTTCCAGCGGCACCACAGCGATCGCCTATCTCCTGATGCTCCCGCTCCTCCGGCGGTTCGGCGTAAGTCTGTGAATGCCGGAATACTCGCGGCGCTTCAGGAGGGCCTTTTTCGCGATTGCGCCTCCGACGTGAAGCGATAGGCGGCCGCGATCAAGACGAGAAGCGCGAGCCCCAGCAGAACCGGCGCGCGGGTTTGCGTTACGGTGGCGAGAATCGCGATCACGCCAATCAGAAATCCGGCGGCGACAAAACTTGAGAAAGGCCAGAACG
>CAZJAY010000048.1:0-8142 GCA_964543915.1 uncultured Methylocystis sp.
CCTTCAAAAAAGCCGAAGCCGATTGCATGGCCGCAAAATAACGCAAGGCCGGTCGAAGAAATGACCAAAGGGACAAAAAGCCGCCGCGACATCGTCGTGTCGGCTATTTTGACTGGCGTCGCCGCGACCCTGTTCGCGACGACGCTCTGCGCGCAGAATATGGGTCCCGACGCCGGCGCGAGAGGCGCCGACAATGCCGGGGCCATCGAACTCGTCGACGAAAAAACCTTGCGCGTCTGCGCCGACCCCAACAATCTGCCCTTCTCCAACGAGAAGGGAGAGGGTTTCGAGAACCGCATCGCCGAATATCTCGCCGGCAAGCTGGGAAAACCGCTTGCCTACGCCTTTTATCCCGGCGCGACCGGCTTTGTGCGTAACACGCTGAACGCGCATCTATGCGACGTGATCCTCGGCATGCCGCAGGGCAATGATCTCGTCCAGCCGACCAATCCCTATTATCGCACGACCTACGCCATCGTGACGCGCGCGGGCGACGGGCTCGACGGCATCTCGGGCCTGGACGATCCGCGTCTGAAGGAAAAGGGCCGACGGATCGGCCTCGTTGCGAATACGCCGCCCGGCAACATCCTTGCCCGTGAGGGACTGATGGGCGCCGTCAAACCCTATCGGCTGATGGTCGATACGCGGGTCGAGTCGCCAAGCGCAGCCATGATCCGCGACCTCGAATCCGGCGATATCGACGTCGCCCTTCTCTGGGGTCCAATCGCCGGCTTCTACGCAAAAAACGCCAAAACAAAATTGACCGTTGCGCCGATCCCGGAGACGCCCGGCGCCCGGATGGCGTTTCGTATCGCCTTTGGGGTTCGTCACGCAGATCAGAACTGGAAGCGCACGCTCAACCAGTTTATTGCCCAAAACCACGCCGAACTTGAAAAAATCCTGATCGATTACGGGGTGCCGTTGATCGACGAAGAGGGTCGACCGCTCGTCGCGAAGACCGCCCCATGATGTCTCGCCTTTTCGCGGCGGGGGCGCCTGTGTTTTTTGCCGTCGGCTTCGCCGCCGCTCAAACGGCGAACCTCCCGCCAGAGCCCGGGGACTATCGGATGGACGCCTATCGGGCGCCCACCCCGGCCACGCTGAAAGGCGCAACCGTTATCGACACGGCGCGCGCCTACGAGCTGTGGAATGCAAAGCGAGCCGTTTTTGTCGATGTCCTGCCGCATCCGCCCAAACCGGAAGGCCTGCCCGCGAATGCGGTCTGGCGGGAAACGCCGCGCGAAAATATCCCCGGCAGCGTCTGGCTTCCCGACACGGGGTATGGAGCGCTCGCCGGCCCGACCCTGCGATACCTTGAAAACGGCTTGCGGAAGGCGGTCGCGGGCGATTTCTCCCGACCACTGGTGTTCTACTGTCTGAAAAACTGCTGGATGTCATGGAATGCGGCGAAGCGCGCACAGACGCTCGGCTACCGCAACATCTCCTGGTATCCGGACGGCGCCGACGGCTGGGCCGCCGCTGGCCACCCGCTGGCCGCCGCGCGCCCCGACCCGCGCGATTGACAACGCCTATTCCATCGCGGCGGCTATGATCCGCGCCAGCGCGCCCAGTCGTTGTTCGATCAGCGCGGGGCTTTCGCACACATAGCTGACCATGTGGCGCTGCTCATCGAAAAGACGCAGCCGCCATTGCAACGCTTCACTCGCTTTCCGGATTTCCTCCGCATCCGGCGGCGGCTTACGATCCTGGATCGCGCGCATTGCGTCCGTCGCGGCGCGCGCTTCCTCCGCCATACCGCGAAGTCGACGCCCGAACCGGTCAAGCCCGGCGACGACCTGATGACGCTCGTCGTTCATGGCTTCATAGATCCCGGCGAAGAGGACGAGGAGACGCGCCCGACGCTGTTCGCCGGCCGCCGTCGCGAAAGCGGCGACCAGCCGCTCCGCTTCCGGCAATGGCGTACGCCGCAACCGCAGCCGGGATACGAGATCGGCGATCGCCGGATCGTTGCGCCAGATGTTGGCTCCAGCGTCGATCGCAGGTCCGCTCCAGACGCCGGCGAGCGCAACATCCGGCACTCTGACCTGTTTGCAGGGCCAGTCGACGACGTTGGGCGGACTTTCCGCAAACGCCGCGACGCCCGGAACGGCAAAGCCGGCGACCATCAGAGCGATCACGCCGTTACGCATATCAACCATTCCGGATCGACCTTTCCGCCGCTGCTTCCTGTTCGGGCTATAATGCCCCATGCGGATTATTCCCGTCATTGATATTCTCGACGACGTCGTCGTCCACGCCGTCGCCGGCGACCGGAAGGCCTATGCGCCCATTCAGACGCCGCTGGCGCGCGGTTGCGAACCGGAAGAAGTCGCGGCAGGTCTGATCAGACGTTTCGGGGTCGACACGCTCTACATCGCCGATCTGAATGCAATCGGCGGGCGGGACGACAACGGGCGTGCGCTCACGGCGATTGCGCAACGCCTTCCCGACACGCGCCTCTGGATCGACTCCGGGCTGCGTGATCGCGCGGATATCGCCCGCTGGCGACAGGCCTGGCCCGACGCCGATTGCGTCATCGGCAGCGAACGGTTTATCGACGCCGCCTTCCTGCCGCAGCTCCGTCGCGCGCCGCGCATGATCCTGTCGCTCGATTTTCTCGGATCGCATTTTCTCGGCCTGCCGTCGCTGCTGGCGGACCCCTCTGTCTGGCCAGACCGCGTGATTGTCATGACGCTATCGCGCGTCGGCGTCGGCGAGGGACCTGATCTGGCGCTTTTCCGGAATATCCGCGACCGCGCGGGAACGCGCGACGTCTTCGCCGCCGGCGGGGTGCGCGATCCAACGGACATCGACGCCCTCGTCGCCGCCGGCGCGGCGGGCGCGCTCGTCGCGACCGCTCTGCACAGAGGAGGGCTCACGCCAATGAACAAACGACACGGCGCACCCGAATAAAAGCGCGCCCCAATAAAAAAGGGAGCCCTTGCGGGCTCCCTTTCAAAATTGCGTAACGTTCGGAAATCAATTCGCCGCGAAGGGATGTTTGGCTGTGACGCGCGCAGAGAGCACGCTCTGGGCCGAAGGATCGCCCTGCATGGCGCGAGCGATCGCTTCCTTCGTCGCCTGGTAGTTGAAGTCCTGAATCTTCTGATCGTCGTTGGCTTCCCAATGGATGAAGACGCCAACGCAGATGAAAAGATCATCGGCTGCAGCGAGCGGAATCACGCCTTCCGCCACCGAGTCGGCGACAGCCTTGGCGACACCGTGCTGCGCCGGACCGAACATCTGGACCGCCTGTTTGGCGTTCTTGATGGTGACCTTGTTGAACAGGATCGTGTTCGGCTTCACGAGGAGGTTCGGCGCGATGACCGCAAGAAGGGTGGTGAACCCATCCTTGTTGTTGACGAGCGCATTCGCGAAAGCCTTTTCGGCCGCCGAGCCGCGCGGGCCCATAATCAGGTCGATATGGGCGACCTCATTGCCGTCGCCAACCAGCGACTCGCCGACGCCCATCTTCGCGCTGCTCGAGGCGAAGCCGCCGCCCGCCGACGGCTTCGGGAAAAGCGCGGAGAGAATTTTCTCAATAAACGAAGCCATTTTCCTTCCCTTTCCGGCGCCGTTGGCGCCCCCGCTCTGCGGCTGCCGCAGGCGGGACATGCCGGTTTAGTTACGCCAGGCGCCGACGCAGGCGGTCAATCCCGCGTCGGCTCCTGCCCACCTTAGTTGGCGGCGAAGGGGTGCTTGGCTTCGTTGCGCTGGGCGACGACTTCCGAAGCCTTCGGCTCGCCGCGAACGGCGCGGGCGATGGCTTCTTTCGTCGCCGTATAGTTGTATTCCTGGATCTTCTTGTCGTCGCTGGCGTCCCAGTGAATGAACACGCCAACCGAAATGAACAGGTCGTCGGCTTCCGAAACCGGAATCACGCCTTCGGCGACCGAATCCGCAACGGCCTTCGCGACGCCATGCTGCGCCGGGCCAAACATCTGGACCGCCTGCTTCGCGCCCTTGATCGTGACCTTGTTGAACAGGATCGTGTTCGGCTTGCAGAGAAGGTTCGGCGCAACAACCGCAAGAAGCGTCGTGAAGCCGTCCTTGTTGTTGACGAGCGCGTTCGCGAAAGCCAGCTCCGCAGCCGAGCCGCGCGGACCCATGATCAGGTCGATATGAGCCACTTCGTTACCCTCGCCAACCAGCGACTCGCCGACGAGCATCTTGTTAATCAAAGCCATATGCGTTCCCTTTCCGTAAAAACTTCTGTCGCGATCGGACTGGGAAGCCGCGACCGCCTATTTCCGACGACGGGTCGAAAGTGACCGCTCCGAAAAGCCGGCGCGTTTCCAGCCCACCCCGAGCGCGCGGGACTCAACCATTTTTACAGTCGCTTGCCAAGATGGCGGCCCGACGATCGGTAAAAAGAGTGGCGACCGTCAGATCGGCGCGTGTGCCGGGATTCAGGCGACGCGTCTTGAGCTGCGCGTCCCATGCGAGCGCCGCGGCAAAGCGCGCCGTCGCGTCGACGCCGGCGACGCCGGCGCGAAACGCGCGCGCCTCCTCGCAGAGCGCGGCGGCGACGCGCGCGCCGTATTTCCGCGCCACATGACTGTCCGGAAAAGCCGAGAGAAATGCGAGATAGACCGCCAAAGTCTCGTCCGCCGCATCGGCGCCGCGCGCGCGGGCCGCAGCAAGGGCCGCCCCGCCGACGTCGAACACGTCGATAAAAGCATTATCATATTGAAATGCAATCCGATCGCGCGCAGCCGCGACGCGCATCGCCTCGCGCAGGGTCGTTTGCGCCGCCGCGGCGACGTCATGCGTTGGCGCATCGCCCAGACCGGCGGGACGGGCGAGACGGATGGCGCGAAAGGCGGCGTCCGCGTCCGCGACGTCGAGCCCCGCAAGGACGGCGACCAGCGCCGCGCGTAACCCCGACTCAGAACTGAATGCCGCAAGAGCGGCCGCAGCCAGCGGCGCGCAAAGCAGGACAATGCCGAGATTGGTGTTCTGCCCGACGGCGGCCCATGTCGCCTCAACCGCTCCGAGAATCCGGTCGCCGACCTGGGCGTCCGGCGCAGCGATGAAGGGCGCGGCGGCTCGCGCGCTGGCGATGAAATCTTCCGCCGCCATGCCGTGACCGCCGGCGAAAAAATGGACATTGCCCGGTTTGGGCGCCGCCAGCTCCGCTTCGCAGGCGGCGACAAAGGCCGCCTGTATCGCCTCAGACAGGACGGAGCAGGTCATGCGCGGGCTTTCAGCGCCTCGGCCGCGAGCCGGTCGGCGATGGAGAAGGGCGTCACCTGCTGGAGGCCATACCAGCCGGCCATACTGTTGACTTCCAGCACCAGCGGCGCGCCGTCCGGGCCGACGATGAGATCGACGCCGGCGATCGCCGCCCCCATGGCCGCCGCCGCCGCGCAGGCGAGCGCGGCGGCGTGCGCGGTCGGCGTCACCGCAGAGGGGCGGGCGCCCTGACGGACATTGGTGATCCAGTGGCTCGACTGTCGGCGCATGGCGGCGACGACTGCGCCGCGCGCGACGAGGACGCGCATGTCCTCGTAGGGCGGCCGCGCCGGCCCGACGAAGCGCTGGAGATAAAAAACGCCGCGCGCCTCTTCGAGGGCGGGGATGTCGCTTTCGCATTCGATCAGGCGCAGCCCCCAGCCCTGCGCCCCGAAAAGCGGCTTCATGACGAGCGGGCCGCGCGGACATTCGCGCCGGGCGATCGCCCGCGCCTGCGCAGGGGTCTTGGCGACGATGGTGTCGGGCGTCGCAAGTCCGGCGCGGCGCAGAAGAAAGCTCGCCATCGATTTATCGGTGCAACATTCAATGGCCCGCGCCGTGTTGATCAATGGAACGCCAAGGGCCTCCAGCGCATGCAGCATCGCGAGGCGCGTGGTGATCGCTTCAAGCGAGCCGTCGCCGATGGCGCGGACCAGCGCGAGATCGGGCAGCATGCGAAAGCCGGGGATCGCGAGCCCCGGTTCGCGACGCGTATCGATCCGGCAAGCCGATAATCGCACCGGCGTGGCTGCCGCGCCCTGCGCGCGCAGGGCGCGCAGCAAATCCTCGACGTGCCAGTCGATCTTGTCGGTGAAAACCGCCACCCGCAGCCGGCGGTTTCCCTTGTCCCCGTCGACGCGCGTCGACGCCGGATCAGGCGCCAAACGACTTGTCGAGCAGCGCCACATTGGTCTCGCCGGCGCGGAAGGTTTCGCCGGTCTCGATCGCCGTGACCAAGGCCTCGGCCGGCGAGAACAGGCTGCCATCGATCTGGTAGAAATCGCCCTTGTAGGCCTTGAAGATGTCCGCGAAGGGTCGGCCATAGTCGCGCGAATTGCTGCTCGGCAGTTTTTCCGCAAGCTCCTTCGCCGCCGCCGCAGAACCCTTCACGAAAAGATGGGCGCGGCCGGCGTAGATGATCGCATCGTTCGTGCGACCCATCGCGGTCACGAAATCCGGATGCGGCGGGGACAACGGCGCCGTGGCGACGCCGTCGACGATATTGTCGAGCGGGAAATGGAGTTCGTGGGCCTTGTGGAGGGCGACCTCCAGAACGCGGCCGACGACCTGCACGCTGCCGGCGAGGCTCTGGGTCGGCGCATAGATGAAGGCCACCTGGTCCGGCGCCACGCCGGATTTCGCGGCGACTTTTTCGACAACTTCCTTTGGCGGCGGCGATCCGCTTTCGAGCACGATCGTCACGCGCGTCGCCTGATCCCTGTAGGAAAGTTCCTCAAAGAGTTTCTCCACCCGCGCCTGCGCGCGGCCGGGCCCGGAGCCGAGCGCGAAAAATTTTTCGTGGCTCAGGCTCCAGCCGGCGTATTGGCTGGCGAGACAGGCGACGACCGGATCATTCGAACCGACCGTCAGCCAGAAGGGCCATTTGTCCGCGCCGGGCGCATGGGCGAGAGACACGCGACCAAGTCCGCCCATGCAAATTTCGGTGAGCAGCAGACCGGCGTCGATCCCGCCGGCGGCCTTCGCGCCTGCGTCGATCAGCAATTCGCCCAACGAACCGCGCGACACCGAAACGCGATAGCGGTCGGCGCCGGCGACGAGACGGTCGACAATTTCTCCCGCGAGCGCGTTAACGCTGGCTGACGTTCGGCCGTCTGTGTTCTGGCTTGCGCTCACCCTCGCCTCCTTTTTCGAAAAAATCCCGCGCGGCGTTTTATTCCCCTCGACACGCGGCGCGGAACTTACCGGGCTTTGCGGTGAAAAAAAAGCTTGGGTTGATCAACCGAATTTTTCGTCGAACAAAAGCGTCACGCCAGCCGCAACCGGCGCGACCCCCCGGGCGCGCGCCTCCGCCAGCCGGTCGAGACGGATCATGGCGAGTCCGGCGTCGCCAACGCGCGAACCGCAAACGCCGATTGCAATGCCGTCCGCATCGATCGGCGACCCCGGCGGCGGGGCCGCGCCCCCGGCGCGATAGGGAACAACCCGTCGACGCGCCGCGCCGCGATGCTTCATCCGGGACACGACCTCCTGGCCCACATAGCAGCCCTTGCCGAAATCAATTCCGTTCAGAAGGTCCATATTGACGTCATGCGGAAAAACCTCGCCCCAGGCGAAATCCGCGCCGCCCTCGGGCAGACCGAGCCGAATGCGCGCGGCGTCATAGGCTGCGCGGTCGCCCGACGCGCTTACCGCGCCCCGCAGCGCGATGGCGCGAAACCCGAACGCGGCGCGCGGATCGCGCGCGCAAACAACAGCCGTGATTTCCGGCGCGGAGACCGCATCGGGAAAAGCGATGACGACATCGCTCGCGCTGCGGTTGACGATGCGCACCTTTGCCCGCAACCTGTACATGTTCAGGCGCTTTTCGAGATCGGTCGCGATGGCGGCCGGACAATCGATCAAAAAATCGTTTGCGCTGCTGGCGAAGATCAGGAAGTCAAACAGGATTTTCCCCTGCGGCGACAGCAACGCCGCGTAGCGCGCATCCCCGGCTTCGAGAGAGAGAATATCGTTGGTGACAAGATTATGCAGGAATTTGCCCGCGTCCTCGCCGGAAACCTCGATCACGCCGCGATCGTCGAGAATGGTCGCCGCTGTCATGACAAATGAATTCCCTGATTTTCCTGCGCGCGCGGCGCGAATCTGACGCGACCCTTTCGCGCTGTTCCAGACACTAGGGTTAAGACCTAATTAACCATGTTTTGATTCAGTGGTTTGGTCAATCGA
>CAZJAY010000049.1:0-8092 GCA_964543915.1 uncultured Methylocystis sp.
CCTTTGGTTGCCGGTCACCTTTCTTTTCACCGACTCCTCGGGGATCTCGACCTGGCGGGTCATCAGTAGAAACGACGGGACAGAAATGAAGACAAGAATCAGGATCGGAACGAGAGTCCAGACAATTTCCAGCCCGGTATGATGCGTCAGTCGGGAGGGAACCGGGTTGGACTGCTCACTGAAGCGCCAGCACACATAAACAAGAAGCCCGAGCACCGACAGGGCGATGAATGTGATGACCGGGAGGAGAATGGCGTTATAGAAAAACTGTGTTTCGCGGCCGACATCTGTCACCGTCGCCGGGAGACCGACGCCCCCGGGCGTGGGTTGGCCCTCGACCTGGGCGTAAGCAAGGCCCGCAATCAACACTGCGGGGAGAGCCACGACCGTCGCGCGCGCAGCGCGAAAACTCAGATCCCGTGGGTCCGTGGGCATGCAGGTCGCCTTTCGCATCCTTTCGGGGACTGGTTCTTTTCTTTCTTTCAGGTGTGCCGACGGCCTTTCCGGCATAAGGATGGAAAATTCCCGCACGCCCAGCGAGCGACGCCGGACCGCGAATGCCCTGCGCCGGTTCAACCACAATCGCGCGGGCGGCGCAATTGCTGCAACGCGAAAACTATACAACGAAAAGTGCGCGCGGCCAACATGCGGACACAGGCGACCGGGTCGGCGCCGGCATGACCGATCGGACCCATTTGCTAACCCAGCCAGGCGTTGCGCCGGGCAGGCCGACCACCGCGAAATCGCTTTCTTCCACGCGGTCTCCGCCAGGACCGGGCGGATCAGTTTCGGAGCCCCTATGACCTCATGGTGCGTCGCAAAAAAAATGCCGCTGTTGCGACAACTGGTCGCGGCGTTCGCCATCGCCGGCGGGACGATGTCATACATTGACGAAAGCCTCGCTCAGGGCGCCGTTCGCAGCCGATTTGGCGATTGGGAACTGCGCTGCGAAAAGCCGACCGGGGCCTCCAGCGAACAATGCGCGCTGCTTCAGAGCGTCGTCGCCGAAGACAAAAGCAATGTTAATCTTGTCGTTATCGTCCTGAAAACCAGCGACGGCAAGGGCCGATTGCTACGCACAATCGCGCCGCTTGGCGTGTTGCTGCCGAACGGGCTCGGCCTGAAGATCGACGATACCGAGATTGGCCGGGCAGGCTTCGTAAAATGCCTGCCCTCGGGCTGCGTCGCCGAGGTCGCAATGGACGACAAGCTCCTCGAACAATTCCGCAACGGCCGTACGGCCACTTTTGTGATTTATCAGATCCCAGACGAGGGGATCGGTCTGCCCCTTACGCTTCAGGGGTTCAAGGACGGTTTCGCAAAACTGCCGTGAACGGGATTCGGGAGGACAAAGGCTTGATGGCGAAGATTTCAACTCGCGGGGCACTGACGATCGTTTTCCTTGCCGGCCTGCTTCCGGGCGCAACGGCCACAGCCCTCGAATTACCCTCGCTCAAAATGTTCGGGGTCGGCGGCGAAGCGCCGGGAACGAGCGTAACCCAGGACTGCCCTGCGATTTTCATCGACAATGGCGCGGCGATGATTCGCATGCCGCCGGACGCCGATGCGTCGTCTGTCCGCTATCAGCTTTCGATCGCGTCAAGCGTTCGTGAATGTATGATCGAGGGCGACCGGCTGAAGATCAACGTCGGCGTCGAAGGCGGCGCCGTTCTCGGGCCTGGCGGCGCGCCCGGCACTTTCGTCGCGTCAATAAATGTCGCGGTGCGGCGCCTGAAGGATTACGGCGCCGTCGAAAGCAAAAACTATCGTGTTTCCACGACAGTGCCGGCAGGCGCAATGCGGGGCGATTTTCGTTTGCTGGCCGATCAAATCACCGTGCCGGTGATCGGCAAGCGTCCGATTGAGGATTATGAAATTCTTGTCGGCTTCACAGAAGGCGGCGCCGAAACGCCGAAGAAGCCGGGGCGCACGCCGAAAAAGACGCGCGGCGGCGGCGACTGAGTTTTACGTGAGGATTCGGAGGCCGCCCCGCCGGCTCTGTTCAAAACAAGCCGACGGCGGGGCGCTTTTTTTCAAAGGGGCCTATCGGCCGAGCGCCCTGACCTTGGCGATCCCGGCGGCGACGAAATCGCTTTTCCCGCCGGCCGCGCGTCCAAGCACGCCCTCCGCGATTTTCACCGCTGCATCGGCGGCGGCGCTGCGCACCTCTGCGGCGGCCTGCGCCTCCGCCTGGGCGATTTTCTGCTCGACCTGTTTCACGCTACGGGCCATGAATTCATCAAGTTTGCGACGGCCCTCAGCGGCGATCATTTCCGCTTCTTCCTTCGCCTGGGCGACGATCGCCCGCGCCTCGCTCTCAGCGTCAGCGCGCTTCTTCTCGAATGAGGCAAGCAGCTCTGCGGCTTCCGTGCGCAGGCGTTCCGCTTCCGTCAGTTCGTTCCGGATACGATTGATGCGCCCATCGATCAGCGCCGTGAACTTCGAATGCGCGCCAACCCAGAGCAGAACGCCAAGGAACAGCGCAAAACCGATCAGGACGTAGAATTCGGCGTCGAAATGAATCGCGGGCATGGAATTTCTCCTCAGCTCGATTTCGCGCTACGCCGGAACTCGGCCGTCAGCTCACTGTGGTCGGCTCTGGAGCCGGTGAGTTTCTCGACGATGGCGGCGGCGGCTTCAACGGCGATCTGCTCGACATTGGCCAGAGCCTCGTTTTTCGCAGCGACGATGCGCGCCTCGGCGGCGCGAATTTTTTCGGCCGCCTCAGCTTCCGCGCTTGTGCGGCGGGCGGCGGCTTCGGCGGCGATCTTCTGCTGGGCGTCGCGACCGATGGCCTGCGCCTCTTCGCGCCGTTGCCGGAGCGTTTCGTCATTGGCCTTCGCGGCCGCCTGCGCTTCAGCCTGCATGGTGCGCGATGCGTCGAGATCCGTGGCGATCTTCGCTGCGCGGTTTTCGATGATGCCGCCAACGCGCGGCAGCGCGAGACGGGACATCAGCAGATACAAAACCGAGAATATTACGACCAGCCAGACGATTTGCGGGGCGAAATTCTCTGTCTGGAAGGGCGGAAAGCCGCCTTCATGATGCGCTTCGCCGCCCGGCGCGCCAACAGATTCGTGCGTTTCCTGCGCGCTCTCGGCGGCGACGGCGGAAGAGATGAACTTCATGGCGAATGATCCCGGATTGGGGCCTTGAATTCTGAACGAATGCGCGTCGCGCGCCTACGGGTCCCGCGCGCGGACGCGCGGGACATCGTCGTGAAATTGGCGCACGCGCCCGCGCGCCGCCGTCAGGACGTCAGGCTTTGAGGAACAGCAGGATCGCGATCAGAAACGCGAAAATGCCCAGACCTTCGGCAAGCGCCGCGCCAATGATGGCGTTGGTGAACTGGCTGGCGGCGGCCGAGGGATTACGCAGCGCGCCGTTGACGAAATTGCCGAAAATGATTCCGACGCCAATCGCAGCCGCGCCGGTGCCGATCGCCGCGAGACCGGCGCCGATGAGTTGATATTCGGACATGGACTTCTCCTGCTGGTGCTGGGACCGACGTTTATTGTTGGTGGATTATCAGTGGCCCGGGTGAATTGCGTCATTCAGATAGACGCATGTGAGAACCGAAAACACGAACGCCTGCAAAAAGGCGACAAGCAATTCCAGCGCGTAGAGCGCAACGATCGCGAGCAGCGGGACCGGCGCGAGCATCGCCCAGCCCTTCGACGCCAGCAACATCATCACGAAGCCGCCGAACACCGCGAGCGTGATATGGCCGGCGAGAATATTGGCGAAGAGACGCACCGAAAGCGAAACCGGCCGCGAGAGGAATGAAATGATCTCGATCGGCACAAGAATGACGAGAACCGGAAGCGGAACGCCATGCGGCACGAAAAGCTTGAGGAACCCAAAACCATTGCGCCAGACACCATAGACGACGACAAGCAGAAGCACCAGCGCCGCAAAGGCGAAGGTGACGACGATCTGGCTCGTCACAGAATAGGTGTAGGGCACGAGGCCGATCAGATTGGCGATAAGGATGAAGGAGAACAGCGTGAAGACGAAGGGGAAAAACTTCATCCCTTCGGTTCCGGCGGTCTGGCGCACCATGTTCGCGACGAATCCATAGAGCATTTCCGCCAGCGCCTGCATGCGACCCGGCACGATCGCCTTGCGCGAGGTTGCAAGAACCATCAGCGCGACGACGCCCAGCGCGGCGAGAAGCATGTAAAGCGACGCATTGGTGAAAGAGGTCTCGACGCCGCCGATCTCTAGCGGAAAGATGCGATGCAGCTCGAACTGCTCGATCGGATTGGGCTGGGATACTGTTTCTTCCGCGCTCATCGCCCTGCCCGGACGTCGCCGCCCGGCCCTTTTTTCGACGCTCTCAGGCGTCCGGATCCAGATTTTCCGCGCCCGGCACGGCTTTCGGCCGCGCCACCCGGTAAACGTTGTAAAAACCCGCCGCCACGCCGAAGCCGAGCAGCAAAATCAAAAGCCACGGCCCGCTTCCGAGCCAACGATCCGCCTGCCAGCCCAGAAGGCCGCCAACCAGAACGGCTCCGACAAACTCCGAAACCGCATTCAGCCCCACGCGCATCGCGTGAGATCGTCCTTTTTGAGCCGCTGTCGCCACCGGCGCGGCCTGATCGGCCTCTGCCCGGCGCAAGGCCTCATCAAGCCTTTCGAGACGCTCCCGAAGGTCCGTCTGATCCGCGTGCGCGCCGTTCTCGTCGATCATCGGCGGCTCTCCCCACGCGAAAGACGCGTGATTTCGGCGATGCAACGCACGCCGGAGATTGCGGTGCAGGATGGCCTGAGAAAACAGAAGTCAAAGAGGCCAGCGTCGCCGCCAGACCCTTTCAGGACGCGCGCACCTTATGTTTGGGGCGGATTGAAGTCAAGACACCGAAGAAGCATTCCAAGCAACTGTTTTAATTGAATAATATTAATATATCCCGATCGCAGCGCGCGCTTTTTTCGCACATGCGAAAGGCGCGGCCGCCGCAATACGCGCCGACGGCGGCGGCGATCAGCTCGCCAGGGCGAATTTCTCGGCCTGTTCCAGATCGACTGAAACGAGCTGCGAGACGCCGCGCTCGGCCTGGGTCACGCCGAAGAGACGATCCATCCGCGCCATGGTGATCGGGTTGTGGGTGATTGTCACGAAACGCGTGTCAGTCTTCTTGCGCATTTCGTCGAGCAGGTCGCAGAAGCGTTCGACGTTGGAATCATCAAGCGGCGCATCGACTTCGTCGAGAACGCAAATCGGCGATGGGTTGGTCAGAAAAACCGCGAAAATCAGTGACATAGCCGTTAGCGCCTGCTCGCCGCCCGAGAGCAGCGTCATGGTCTGCGGCTTCTTGCCGGGCGGGCGGGCGAGAATATCGAGTCCCGCTTCCAGCGGATCGTCGCTTTCGACAAATTGCAGGTCCGCAGAGCCGCCATCGAAAAGAAGCGTGAACAATTCCCGGAAATGCGCATTGACCTTGTCGAAGGCCATCAGCAGCCGCTCCCGCCCCTCCTTGTTGAGGCTGGCGATCGCTGCGCGCAATTTGCGAATCGCCTCGGCGAGATCGTCGCGTTCGGCGATCATTTTCTCGCGCTGCGCGTCGATTTCCTCCAGTTCGGCCTCGGCGCGCAGGTTAACGGCGCCAAGCCGCTCCCGGTCGGCGCGCAGGCCTTCAAGTCGCCGCTCGATCTCCGCGATCTCCGGCAGGGCGTCGCCCTCGACGAGACCGACGCTCGCCGCGAGCGCCGCCGGCGTCGATTCGAGCTCCTGCGCGATCAACCGCTCAACGTCGGCGAGCCGCTGGCGCGCCGCTTCGAGCAGCGCCTCGCTGCGCGCCCGCGCCTCGCGCGCGGCGCTCATCGCATCGAGCGCGTTCCGCGCCGCGCGATCCGTTTCGGCCAGGCGGTTTTCGGCGGCGGCGCGGGCATCCGCCGCATCGCGGCGGGCGGCTTCCGCCGCCTCCAGCGCATTCATGAGATTTCGACGCTGCGAAAGGAAGGCGTCCGGCGCCTCGGCGAGCTGCTCCTGCTCCGTGCGGGCCGCCTCGAGCCGGTCTTCCAGTTCGCCAAGACGATCCTGCGCCCGATCGCGGCGCTCGGCCCATGATGCAATCTCGCGCGCAATAGCCGAGACCCGCGCCGCGCGGGCGGCGGCCTCGTGACGCAGGGCGCCAAGCGCGGCGCGCGCCTCGCTGGCCTGCGCCCGCTCGATCATCGCCCGCGCGCGAAGACTCTCCAGCGCGCCCGCGAGCGTTGCCGGCTCCTCCAACCCATTGAGCGATTCTTCGAGCGCCGAACGCTTGCGAATCGCCTCGTCACGATTGGCGAGCGCCTGCGACTTGCCGGCCTCCAGGCCGGACAGACGCTGACTGATCTGCGCCTGGCGACGTTCGGCGGCGACGTGACGCTCGCGCGCCTCGTCGAGCCGTGCGCGAGCCTGACGTTGCGCGTCGCGCGCCTGCGCGTCGGCCACGGCGGCGCCCTGCGCCGCGTCCCGGGCGCTTTCCAGCGCTTCCGCAAGTCCCTCCGACTGGGCCTGGGCGACCAGCATTTCGGCGCGCAGATCTGCGAGTCGGTTTTTATCAAGAAGACGACGGGCGGCGGCTGTCGGCGCTTCGGCCGCCTGGGTGAACCCATCCCACCGCCAGAGATCGCCCTCCTTCGAGACCAGCCTCTGGCCCGGCTTGAGCAATTTACGCAAACCTGCGCCCTCGCTACGCAGGACGACGCCAATCTGCGCAAGACGACGGCGCATGGCCGGCGGCGCCTCGACGAGCTCGGCAAGCGTACGAACGCCCGCCGGCAGCGGCGGATCGCCGGCGCTGTCGATCAACGCCCAATGCGCCGGCGCGGAGTCGTCCGCCGATGCGTCGAGATCGTCGCCCAGCGCTGCGCCCAGCGCCGTCTCATAGCCTTTCGCAACGCTCACGCTCTCGACGATCGGCGCCCAGAGACCGCCTGCGCCCGATTGCAGAAGGTTTTCGAGCGTGCGCACCTCGGTTTCGAGCCGCTGCGCGCGCAATTTCGCCTGTTCGAGCGGCGCGCGCGCCGCCGACTCGGCCTCGCGCGCGTCGGCCTGGGCGGCTTCCGCCGCCAGCGCAATCTCTTCAGCGGTCGCAAGAGCCTCTGTCGCATGTGCGAACGACTCGGCGAGACGCGCGAGATCGACTTCGCCATCGCCCTGGGCGGCGATCAGCGCGAATTCGGCGTCAAGACGCGTCAGCTCCGCCTCGAAACGGGCGATCCGCTGGCTCTCGTCGCGCAATGCGCTTTCGATTGCTGAACGCCGGGCGTTTACCCCGGCCAGCTGCTCCTGGGCGTTCTCCAGCTGCGCTTCGACGGCTGCGAGCCCGGCCTCAATTTCTTCGAGCCGGGTCCGGGCCTCGGTCTCGCGCTCCAGGTCGCTATCGGCATCACCAAGAAGATCGGCGCGCTCGGCCTCAAGTCGCGCCGCGACTTCGGCCGCATCGTCGATCAGCGCGCGTTCGCGTTCAAGATCGCGGGCGAATTGTTCGATATGACGCGAAAGTTCGGTGATGCGGGTTCGGGCGCGCTGCTCGTCCGCCTCAAGCGCCTCGCGCGCCGCGACAAGCCGATGAACGGCGGCGCCGGCTTCAGCCTCGGCCTCGCGCAGCGGCGGCAGCTCGTGGGCCGCGATCGCCTGGAATTTCGCCGTTTCAGCCTGTGCGAGCGTTTGCGCCTGAAGGTCCCGTAGATCGTCCTCGTGTTTTTGCGCGGCCTCGGTCAGCTGATCGGCGGCGATCTGGTGCGAAATCAAGGCGAGCAGCGCTTCATTATGGCGAATTTGCCCGGCGAGGGCCCGATAGCTCGTCGCCAGCCGAGCCTGCCGGCGCAGGCTTTCCGACTGCCCTGCGACCGGTTTCAGCACGTCCTCAAGCCGGGTCAGATTCTCGGAAGCGGCATTCAGGCGCAGCTCGGCCTCGTGGCGACGCGAGTGCAGGCCGGCGACGCCGGAGGCGTCTTCGAGAATCCGTCGCCGGGCCTGCGGCTTGGCGGAGATGATCTCACCGATCTGTCCCGGCCGCACCAGCGACGGCGCACGCGCGCCGGTCGCCGCGTCGGCGAACAGGAGCTGCACGTCGCGGGCGCGCACATCCTTGCCGTTGAT